>JANYLK010000136.1 GCA_025357875.1 Granulicella sp. | reverse complement strand
GCTTCGACCTCAGTGTTCTGCGGGAAGGCTTTGGTGCTGTCGAGGGCGATGGTGGAGCGATTGGGGTCGAGTTTGTAGGCGCCCTGCTTGATGCGGGTGAGTGTCTCGGCGACCTCGTGGGCATCGCGGAGGAAAAAGTCTGTGGCGTCGACAAGAACGGTGCCGTCGGGGTCTTCTGCCTCGATCTTGAAGCCGTAGAGAACCGACTCGGGGAAGGACTGCCGGACTACCAACTGTTCGGCCGGGTCGGTGGAACTTGACCGAAAGCGCTGGTTTGGTTCAACCAGGAGGACCTTGGGGCCGGTGCGCTGGAAGCGGATCAGTTTGCCGGGGGAGATCTGGCCGCGATCCAGGCCCAGGTCGTTAGAGCCGGTGCCATAGGGCAGGGAGTGGGTGTAGAGAATGTCAGTGTCGAGGTGGGTGATTTCGAGATACAGTTTGCCAGCTTTTGCATCCCAATCGAGTGAAAGGTAGCCAACCATGTGCTTCATGCCAGCGGTCTTGGTGGAGATGGTCTGTGCAGGCAATAACGAAGCAAAGACGAGCAGGGGCGCCAGCGTGAACCAATTTCTCATAGCGTTTTTATAGCACGCGCAGACTACGTAGTTCGCTATGGAAAGTGGACCTGATCGGAGCGCGCGTCTACTGCTGGCGGCCGAAGCGGTAGACGATTCCCATCTCGAAGCCCATGTTGTTTTGCAGACTTCCGCCAAATGTGGTGCCGAGGTAGCTTGGCGCGATGCGGAAGGCGAGGTTGGGGTATAGGTTGAGATCGAGGTTGGCGCCGACGGAAAACGCAGGTCGCGCGTTGGTGGATGGCCAGAAGCCCAGAAGATTCGCCGGAATGCCTTTGGACGCGCCGTCGAATTTGCCGATAGCCACGCCGCCGAGGGCGAATCCGCTGAGGGCGGTCTTCTCGCGCAAACGGAAACGGTAGGTCGGGCCGGCCATGAAGGGGTATTCCGAGATCTGTGGGTTGCCGACGAGGGACGCGAATTGATTGCCTTGGAGGGTCTTGGCGTTGCCATAGGCTCCGCGCAGTTCGCCGGTGATGCCGAGTCTCTGATTCAGGTAGTAGGTCGAATCGAACCAGAAGGTAATTTCACTATTCTTCTGAGTAAACTCGCCGGATTTAAATCGGAGATATCCGCCGCCGCCTGCGACCTCCCAGCGATGGCTGTAGGTCTCCTGCACCTGGCGGGCGATACGCGCCTGACGGGTGGCGTTGGTCTCGCGTCCCGAGCGGCGCGCGGATTGCGCGTTTCCGTTGAAACCTACCAACGCGGCCAGCGTCAATATCAATGTGGTTGCTAAAGACTGTGTGCTCACTCTGAAACCGGACAGCGATCGAAACATCAACGAAGACTCCTGCGCATGCTTGCTTTTTAGTACGGCGTACTGAAATTTCATAATGCAGATGAGGGCGGCCGGCTGAAGAACACCTCTGCCGTAAGCATTATCCTATTAGAACATCCGGCGCGGCTCCTGGAGTATTCGGCTGGCGCGGCGGTGAGAACAAGGGAGAGTTCGCATGGGGACGAGTAGAGGTTCGGGCGGTGGTTTTGGCGGTATTTTTCTGGGGTTTTTGTTGGGTATCGTGATGCTCGCAGCAGGAATTTGGGTTTACCTGCGCTGGGGTGCGGTACCGGTGGCGACCGCCGATAAGCCGTTTCCTTACGAGAAGGCTATTGTCAAAATTCCGTTGAGCGCGCGGATTGATCGCCAGTTGAAGTCGCCGCCGTTCGGCACCAGTGAGGACGTTTACGAGGGCGGGGCAACGGTTTATCGGATGCAGTGCGCTTCGTGTCATGGGACGCCCGGACACAATATTCCATTCGCGAAGTACATGTATCCGACCGCCCCGCAGTTGTGGAAAAAGCACGCAACGGGCGGCGTAGTTGGCGTCAGCGACGATGATGCGGGCGAGACGTACTGGAAGGTCGCCAACGGGATTCGGTTGACGGGCATGCCTGCATTCGACCACGTGCTGTCGGACACAGAGATGTGGCAGGTTAGCCTGCTGCTGAAGAACGCGGACCAGCAATTGCCTGACCCGGTGATGAAGATTTTGACAATTCCTTAGCGGGAACAACAAAATCGTCACCTGCTTATCAAACTAAGTGCAGGTGTCCGCCGACCAGCGAACACCTGCGCTTCTATGAGTTTTTCCTGGTGCTATCTATCGATTTGATGTTGGTGACCATCGAATGCCGCCGCCAAACGTTGGCTTGTAGAACTCGCGTTGTATCGGATTGTTCGGACTTCCGTTGTAGAACCCGAACACTTCGTTATTCAGGTTCAATCCATAGGCCATCACGGTGAAGCCCTTCGGTAGTTTGTAGGATCCCTGCAGATCAATTTGCAGATGCGAGTAGAAGTACGTGTCGCCGTTGGGCCCGGCAATATCACCCCCGTTTCCAGACGTCGGATCGAACTTCCCGGCATTGGAGTCTGAGTAGCCATACGAGAAAATGTTTGCCGCGTTGTAGCTGAGACCCAATCGCGTCGAGAGGCCTCGCTTGTCGTAGGTTGGGCTGATGTTCCAAGTATGTGGGGCCTGCCGCAGAAGAGCCGGCTCGTCCGAGCGTCCCAAGGGTGCCAGACCCATTGCTTTCGACGCCGAGTAACCGTAATTCGCGGACAGTCCCGCCCCGCTTAGAAGCCCTGGGAGATTCGTGAAGTGCTGCTGGAAGGCAATCTCGAATCCGTACACATATGCGCTGCCAGTATTTTGTGGCTGGCTCTGAATGTTCGGACTTCCAACAGTCCCGACATTAGTTTGGACGGGAACAATTGGATCGGCGAGGTGCTTATAGAAGACGCCAGCCTGGAGCAGGCCAACCGGCTTCAAGCTCTGCTCGTACAACAGGTCAACGTTATCCGCGTGTTCAGCTTTAAGGTTCGGGTTCCCGATGCTGGACGTGGTTCGCACCCCGCCAGGAGCGATGGACGCGAACGACACAAGGTCTGAGAAGTTTGGCCGCGAAACGCCTCGCCCATACACCAAGCGAAGGCCTGTCATCGGAGTGAAGCCGTAGCGAAACGAAACGCTGGGAAGCACATCAAGATAGGACCCGTTCCTGGCAATATTCGGCGCGCCTGGTGCAGTGGTTCCCCCATCGCGCTGGTTTGTCTCTTCAAATCGCAATCCAGCCACAATCCTGAATTTGTCGAAATTGATGGTGTCCATGACGTAGCCCGCCAAGACCTTCTCGACGAAGTTGAAGTTTTGTCCAGTCTGGTTTGTGTTTCTCTTGGTAAGAAGTGCGGCAGGAATGGGGCTCGTCGGAACCATCCTGATCTTGTCGTAGTCCGCAGCCGGGCCCCAGGTATATTTGCCACCGTAATAGTTCGGATCGGAGAAGCTATTTTGAAAATTCGTCAAGCTAAGCGAGGGGTCATTGGGATTTGCGAGCGATGCGGTTGGAACAGAATAAGACGTGCCTTGGTTCGCGAACTTGTGCGCGTTGCGGAGGCGCCCGCCAACCTCGATTGTGCTTGCGTGGCCTCCGACGCTGTAGCTGGTGCCGAGCGAACCGCCAAAGCCGAGATCAACTTCTGGGTTGTAGTAGTTGTTTACCCGTAACGTCGAAAGGTAGTACTGCGTGGGATCGTAGACGTTCGCGCCGTTCAGCGCCTTCAACTTTGGGATCAGAGGATTGCTCGCATCGGCCGAAAAGGAGTACGCGTTACCGTTGGAAAAGCCCGCATCGCTATACCCGTTGTCCTGAGTGCGCCCGACGGAGCTTTCAACGTCCCAGTTGAGCAACGCTCTCTGCACCAGGTGGTGCCCTCCGAGTTGCAGGCTGCCGAGGTCCTGCACGGGGCGGCGAATCTCGGCACCAAACGACGCGGAGCCTGATCCTGCAACTGGTTGGTAGTTCGCGTCGAACGACGTGCCGAGGTTGTAGTCCCAGCGGTTGCCGTAGTTGTGAAAGAGCGAATAGAGCCCCTTCAGGTAGACACTTGACCCATCGTTGATGCGGTAGTCGATCGTCCCCGCAAATCCTGTTCGTGACCGGTAGTACTGGTAATCACGTTCGTCGTAGCCGCCCAAGTAAAAGGCTCCGGGCTCGACGTCGTTGATGCCGCGTCCATTCCAGTCGTACGAACCTCCGAACAAGATACCCAACTTCTTGTCCATGAACCGCTTGCCCAGTGTCCCGTCAAACTGGTACGCGGGCCGGCCTCCGATGATCGGGGTGTATCCTCCGTTGGAGTCGAGATAGACGGTGGGGCGATCGCCGGCGCTCTTGGTCCGTAGGTCTACTGTGCCACCGATCCCATCGCCTTCCATGTTTGCCTGCAAGGTTTTGTTGATCTGCACCGACTCCACAAGGTCGGCCGGAATGATGTCCAGCTTCACCTGCCGAACAGTCTCCGCCGAAGCAATATTCACACCATCGATGGTCGTATTCGTGAGCCGGGGCTCCGTACCGCGCACCTGGACGTACTTGCCTTCACCCTCATCACGCTCCAGCGTCACACTCGGCAAGCGCCCAATCGCGTCTGCAACGTTCGCATTCGGAAGACTCGTAATCACGTCTGCTGGAAGCACGTTGATAATATTGTCCGCGTTGACCGTGCGGTTGACTGCCTCTAACTCTCCACCCTCGCGACCCGCGTAGACTTTTACCTCTTGTTTGTTCGGAGCTACGACCAGTGCCGCTGCCACACGAGTTGACTGTCCGCTGGTAATGTTCACCTTTTGGACATACATCGAAAAACCCGCATAGGTGACCGAGACGCTGTACTCACCCGGGGCGAGACCTATGATCGCGAATTGCCCGGTGCCATCCGAAAGCGCAGTCGCGCCGTTTAGATCGAGCACGACTTTCGCGCCTTGCAGGACACCGCCCTGGCCGTCGACGACAGATCCCGTCAAGGTGCCCCGGCCCGTTTGACTCAGGGCTGGCAACCCAGCGCTGACTGCAATGAGAGCGAACGCTCCCAGACTTCGTACGAGATTCATACCAACTCCTTAGAATGAGTGAATTTCCCATAGCGATTATGCAAACTGAACCGTTGGCGTGGACCGTGAGCCCTTCTAGCCGTGCAAAGGCCAGCAACCAATGTCGTCAACTAGAGCCTAAAAAGATTTCGTGAACGTTGCGTGGCAATCAGGTTACGAGATGGAGAATAGCGGTTGAGAGCGCGGCTATTGATGCTCAGATCAGCGATTCACGGAGCAATCTAATCGGAGGGGGCGGTTCGCCACTCGCGCGGCTCCAGTCGAAAAATGATCAGCAATCGAGGATCAGAAACCCACGCGGGTCCGGCCGTGTCGGATACTGTATTTATGTTGAGGCCTTGTTTTCTTGTGGTAGACCGGGAGGTCTCCGGAACATCTCCACCTGCAAACTGATCATCGAGACGGCGAAGTTCAATGTCATCACGGCGTATAGCGGAGCCGAGGCGATCGAGTCTGTTCAGCGATTTCCTGCATTGGATGGCATCGTTATCGATGCTGGTCTGCGAGATCGCCCCGCTGGGGAGATTGTCCGCGAACTCAAGAGACTTCAGCCAAAACTTCCAATCGTTGTGATCTGCACGCCCGGCGCCGACGACTGCCCCGAGGCTGAATATCGTTTGGAATTTTTGATCCTGCGCGGCTACTCGAACTGCTGCAGAGCTTCCGTCCCCAGGAGGCTGCTGCCATTCGGGCGCGCAATCAGGAACTCAGCAAAGAAGAAGAAAAATAGCCGCGGCAGCATCGAGCCTGGACTTCCTAAGAGACCAACTGCTAGCTCGCGACCAGCGGAGGCCCGACGTATTTCATGTCGTACCGCGCGAACGCCGGAGCATCCATCTTTGGTCCGTTCAATACCGCGACTTCGCGGAAGAACTCTTCCATTTTTCCCGCCGGAGTGAAGGAGATTATCATCCGCGCAGGCTTCTCACCGACTCCCATGAAGGCGTGAGGAATGCCACGCGGGCCTAGTACCGATTCGCCTGGGCCAAACCGCTTACGGTTGTTGCCGACCTGAAACAATACCTGGCCTTCCAATACATAGAACCATTCTTCCTGGTTAAGGTGCATGTGCAAAGGAGGGCCTCCGTTGCCAAGATGCATGTGTTCGATGACGAGCAAACCGCCATTTGTCTCATGCGGAACAGCCTTGAAAAGAATCGTGCTGAATCCAAGCGAGTGCGGTTCTCCAAACCGGTCTTGCCCGGCCGGCACAGGGTGGACTCCATCGGGCACGGCGGCCTCAAAGGACTGGCCCAGTGCAAACGCATTCAGCCCTGCAGCAGGAAATGCAGCGGCCGCAGCCTTCAAAAAAGAACGACGCTTCATAGGGACTCTCCTTGATTGAGCACACTTTAAAACAGGTCACAACTCGGCCCGCACAGCAGATACCATATCTTTGAAAAGAGTTACTGAGGGTGATTCTATATTCGCCCCGCAGCCCTTAGGGCCGCGATCTCAGAATCCGTAAATACGCGCGACCGGATGAGGAACCGCACACCCTCGGGCCCGTCGAGCGAGAACATGCCGCCGCGACCCGGAACCACATCCAGGATCAACTGCGTGTGCTTCCAGTATTCGAATTGGCTCTTGCTCATGTAAAACGGCGCGCCTTCAATTGTTGCGAGCAGCACATCGCTATCGCCGGTCATAAACTCGCCCAATGGATAGCACATCGGCGAGGAGCCATCACAGCATCCACCCGACTGGTGAAACATCAGCGGACCATGCTTCGCCCGCAGTGTATCCATCAGCGCAACCGCCGCCGGAGTCGTTAAAACCTGCTGCGGCGGAGAACGATTCTCCGCCGCAGCAGTCAGATCAGCACCAGCCGATTCAGTGAGCGCCATCTAGAAAAATCCCATGGCGTTCGGGCTGAAGCTGACGAGCACGTTCTTGGTCTGCTGATAGTGGTCAAGCATCGCCTTGTGATTTTCACGGCCGATACCCGATTGCTTGTATCCGCCAAACGCCGCGCCTGCCGGATAGAGGTGATAGCAATTCGTCCAGACTCGTCCCGCCTGGATACCATGGCCGAATTTGTAAGCGCGATTCATATCCCGCGTCCAGACGCCCGCGCCCAGTCCGTACAGCGTGTCATTGGCGATCTCAAGCGCCTCATCTTCCGTCTTGAACGTCGTCACGGAAACCACCGGCCCGAAGATTTCTTCCTGGAAGACGCGCATCTTGTTATTGCCTTTGAGGATGGTCGGCTCAACATAGAAACCATCCTTCAGGTCCCCTTCCATCTTCGCCTGCTTGCCTCCGGTCAGTACTTCGGCGCCTTCCTGTCTGCCAATGTCGAGATACGAAAGAATCTTCTCCATCTGCTCGCTCGACGCCTGTGCGCCCAGCATGGTCGACGAATCCAGCGGATTGCCTTGCTTGATCGCCTTCACACGCTTCAATGCCTTCTCCATGAACTTGTCATAGATCGATTCCTGGATCAGCGCACGCGATGGACATGTACACACTTCGCCTTGATTCAACGCGAATAGTGCAAAGCCTTCGAGAGACTTGTCGAAGAAGGCGTCGTCCTCGCGCATCACGTCCTCGAAGAAGATGTTGGCCGACTTGCCGCCCAACTCCAGCGTTACCGGGATGATGTTTTGCGACGCGTATTGCATGATGAGCCGGCCCGTGGTCGTCTCACCGGTGAACGCAATCTTGTTGATGCGCGGACTCGATGCGAGCGGCTTGCCTGCTTCCAGCCCAAAGCCGTTGACGATGTTGAGCACGCCCGGCGGTAGAATGTCTTCGATCAGTTCCATCAGGCACATGATGGACATCGGCGTCTGCTCGGCCGGCTTGAGGATGACGCAGTTGCCCGCTGCCAAAGCTGGCGCCAGCTTCCACGTAGCCATCAGGATCGGAAAATTCCATGGAATAATCAGGCCAATCACGCCCAGTGGTTCGTGGTAGTGATAGGCCACTGTGGTTGCATCGATCTGGCCAATCGAGCCTTCCTGCGCGCGCAACACCCCAGCAAAATAGCGGAAGTGGTCTACAGCCAAAGGCATGTCTGCGGCCATGGTCTCGCGAATGGGCTTGCCGTTGTCCCACGTCTCAATTGTGGCCAGCATCTCGAGGTTGTCCTCAATCCGCTGCGCGATTTTTTCCAGCATCCGGCTGCGCTCGGTGGCCGAGGTCTTCCCCCAGGCCTTTTTCGCAGCGTGCGCCGCGTCAAGCGCCTTGTCCACGTCGGCTGCCTTCGACCTTGCAATCTGGCACAGCACCTGGCCAGTGACCGGCGTTACGTTGTCGAAGTACTCACCGGCAATCGGAGCCGTCCATCGGCCGCCAATGTAGTTGTCATAACGCTTCTTGAGCGAAATCGGGAACCCATAAGTCCCCGGCTGAATTGTGAGCATCGTCGTCGACATGGATAAATTTCCCTTCGAAGTGACATGACCGGCAAGCATCGACCTGCCGCCCAATCGTCTAAGCCGGGAATTGTAGCCCACCGGAACGTCGCGTGTCTTGTGTTTCTGCACCCCAGACGTCCGAAGAATCAGAGAAATCGGACGCCGGACAGTTGCTCGCACTCGCTCCATAGCCGGGCCGCGGCGGCCTGGTCGAGCGCTTGGGGAGCCACCTTGGCCAAGCCCACATCGCCCCCTCGAATCTCCTGCAGCTTCTGGGGTCCGTAGTATCCCCCGGCCGCTGCCTTCGGCGCAGTCGCTGCAAACAACGTCGGCACTGCGCCCTGCTCCTCCGAGTTCAACAACGCGCCAATCGCAACGCTGAAGCCTCGCCTCACCACCCGCTCCACCGCGCTGAATTCGCCGACCATGAAGAGGTTAGTGTTGGCTACACCCGGATGCGCTGCCACGCTCATTACGCCCGACAGCGGTGCCGCTGCGGCGCGCAGACGCCGGTCAAACTCAAACGCGAACATCAAGTCCGCGAGCTTTGACTGGCCGTACGAACCGGTCGGGCTGTAACTATTCCTCGATTGCAGATCGTCGAAATTCAGTTGGGCTCGCTTGTGCGCGATCGATGCGATCGTGACTACGCGGGGCTTTTGCGGCTGGGTCGCGGCCGCGCGCTCCAACGCCGGCATCAGCAGCGCGGTCAGCGCGAAGTGACCAAGGAGATTCGTGCCGAACTGAAGCTCAAAGCCGTCCGCCGTCTCCTGGCGTTTTTTCGGCGCGTAGACTCCGGCATTGTTGATCAACAGATCGAGCGGAATCCCAAGGGCAAGTTCCGCTTCAGCAAATCCATGCACCGACGCTAGCGAGGCCAGATCGAGCAGCACGACTTCAGCGCTCGCACTCGGGACCGCAGTCCGCAGCCGATCAAGTGCAGCATCGCCCCTTGACTTGTCCCGGCACGCGAGCAACACATGAGCCCCTTTACGCGCTAGTTCCAGCGCCGTGAAGTAGCCAATGCCACTGTTAGCTCCAGTGATGAGTGCGCGCCGTCCCGTTTGACTCGGAATGTTGCCCACGGTCCAGTCTTTTCCGGGTACTTGATTTAGCTTCATAAGTGGCTCAACCTCATTCGATGCCTCGCGTTGCAATCTCGACTCCTAGGCTGTTCCATTGCTTGCGAATGATTTGGAACGGGGGGAAAGGGGACTACCTTTGTTGTTGGTAAGGCATCAAATAAGGAGCGGTAAATGGGGTCATTAAGAACCCCCTGCAAAAGCGGAGTCCTGTTACTCCAGCCTAAATGCAGATCGTAAACCCAAGGAGATCGAAATCATGGCACCTCGAACGATGAATTTAGCGCCTAAGTCGGCGCTCCGGAGCACTCTTGCCTTTCTAAGAAAGCATTCTGCGAGAAGTGTTCTCCGCACTTCGGTTACGGCTGCTTCCATTGCCGGAGCGTTTCTACTTGCACTGCCCGTAACCAACGCACAGGAGCCGAATCCTACGAGTCAGAATGCGCCAGACGAGTCGAAGCCGAATCCGATTACCCAGCAAAACGGCATGTACATCTACAAAGTTAAGGTCGTTCAGCGCAATCTTGACTGCGTAAATTACCTGCATCGAAGTGGCTCTACCGAAATCGGTTTTGAAGGCACACCGCTGCTTCAGTCTGCGAAAGGCGAAGCGAAGGTCACCAGCGAGCGCGGCCAGATTACGATTGAAGCCAAGTTCGAGGGCCTTACCCCTGCGAATGGGTTTGGTAAGGAGTATTTGACCTACGTGCTGTGGGCGATCTCGTCTGACGGGCGCGCGCAAAACCTAGGCGAAATTCTTCCTGCAGGCACCAAGAACAACATTCGCGTCACCACCGCCCTGCAATCCTTTGGCATGATCATCACTGCCGAGCCCTACTTCTCGGTCTCGCAACCGAGCGACATGGTGGTTCTGCAGAATGTCGTTCGTGGGGACAAAACCGCGGGCGTCCTGGAGAAGGTGACAGCCAACTACTACTTGCTACCCCGTGGCACGTATGCCGAGACGGCTGGATCGCACACCGTTTCTAATCCCATCACGCGCAATGAGCACTCGCCGTTGGAACTCTACGAAGCGGACAATGCGGTGCGGATCGCCCAGGAAGCCGGTGCGGACAAGTACGCGCCAGAGATCATGAAGCAGGCAAAGCTTGATCTCCAGAACGCGTCCGACCTCGATAACAATAAGCATCGTGACGTCAAGATGGAACAGACACACGCTCGCGAAGCGGTCCAGCGCGCAGAAGACGCCCGCATTGTCACGCTGCGCAAACAGGCGGCAGAGCGGGAAGCCGCTACGGTAGCAGCCAAGAATCAGGCGCAGGAAGATGCGGCGCGGTCGGCGCAGCAGGCGGCCCAATCCCAGATGCAGGCTCAACAGGCGCAGGTGCAGGCCCAGCAGGCGGACCTCCAGGCGGAGCAGGCGAAGGCTGCCAAGGCACAGGCCGATGCGGCTCGCGCTCAGGCTGAAGCTGAAGCTGCCGAGGCCCGCGCAAAGGCTGCCCAGGCCAACAAGAGCGCAGAGGACGCGAATGCTGTCCGGGAGAAGCTTCGCACCCAGTTGAACAGCGTCCTGCAGACCAGTGAGACGGCGCGCGGACTGATCGTAAACATGTCCGACGTTCTCTTCGACACCGGAAAGTACACCCTAAAGCCGACCACGCAGGTCAGCCTCGCGAAGGTTGCGGGAATTCTGCAAGCCTATCCCGGACTGAAAGTTCAGGTGGAAGGCTATACGGACATAGTTGGCTCAGATCAGTTGAACCAGACCCTGTCGGAAAATCGAGCTCGCGCTGTGAAGGACTTCCTGGTTGCGCAGGGCGTCTCGATCAATAACATCACCTCACAGGGCTTCGGCAAGAACAGCCCGGTCGCGGATAACTCGACAGCTAGTGGACGTGCGCAGAACCGGCGCGTCAACATGGTTGTTTCGGGAGACGCTATCGGCATCGCGGAAAGCACGACAACGACAACAACGACGACGACCCA
>JANYLK010000081.1 GCA_025357875.1 Granulicella sp. | reverse complement strand
CAATCGCCACCGCGCGCTTCGCAGCATGTTGCCCCACCACATACTTGTCCAACTCCGCCACAATCTCGCGCGGAGTCATCTCATCCAAAGCCAAAGCCTGGTCTTCCGCAGTTCCCGGTAAATAAATTGCCATGTAACTTTCCTCTGTTCCCACCGAAGCTGCGCAACCTATAAATCTGTCATTCTGTGCGCAGCGAAGAATACCCATATTTGCACTGAGCTGACGCTAAAAATCTGATGCTGCTGGCTTCGTCAGCTCTTCAATCGTCAGTTGATCGTTCGTATAAATACAAATCTGTCCTGCAATCTTCAAACTCTTCTCCGCGATCTCCCGCGCACTCAACTCCGTGTTCTCCATCAGCGCACGCGCCGAAGCCAACGCGTAACTCCCGCCGGACCCAATCGCCACAATCCCTTCATCCGGCTCAATCACATCGCCGTTACCGCTCAGCACAAATGTCCCGGTCAGGTCGCTCACAATCAGCAGCGCCTCCAGATGCCTCAGCATACGATCCGTCCGCCAGTCCTTCGCCAACTCCACCGCAGCGCGCCCAAGGTTCCCGGCATACTGCTCCAGCTTCGTCTCGAACCGCCCAAACAGCGAGAACGCATCCGCTGTTGAACCCGCAAATCCCGCCAGCACCTTCTCCTGATAGAGCCGCCGAATTTTCTTCGCGGAATGCTTCATCACGCTCGCGCCCAGAGTCACCTGCCCATCCGCTGCCATCACCACGGAGTCGCCGCGACGCACCGACAGCACGGTAGTCGACCGAACGCGGCGCCCCTCCCCCAGATCAAATGGGTGAGCGTCATTTGCAGCAGAATTATTTGTCAACGAAATGTTTGCTGTGTCGTAAAAAGTCGAATTCTTCATCAATCTCCAGTATATCGTCAATACCCGCCATACCTGTCTCTTCGGCCTGCTCCGTTTAGACTGTATTTATGCATATGGTGGCCACATCCTCCGGCAAAATGCAGCGAGTCCTGATCGTCTCGCTAGCTGCCACTTTCTGCTATGTCGTCGCGACGTTCTACTTCGGCCTGCGCGCCCACTCTCTCGCCCTCATCTCCGAGGCCGGCCACAACGTCTCGGACATGCTCGCCATCGGGCTATCCTTCGTTGCCGTCTACTTCCAGCGCCGCGCCGCGACCGACGAAAAGACCTTCGGCTATCAGCGCGCCGGGGTCCTCGCCGCGTTCGTCAACGCCCTCACCCTGATCGTCCTCGCCGCCTGGATCGGCATCTCCGCCATCCATCGCCTTTACGCGCCCGTCGCTGTCCAGCCCCGTCTGATGATGTATGTTGCCGCCGCCGGTGTGCTGATGAACGGCGCCATCGCCGGCCTACTTTGGAAGTTCTCCGGCGACGTCAACATCCGCTCCGTCTTCCTGCACATGCTCGGCGATACGCTCTCCACCGCGGCGGTGATCGCCGGCGGTGCAGGCATCCTATTCACCGGGATGACCTGGATTGACCCGATGCTCTCGCTCATCATTGCGGGCATGATCGTCTGGAGTTCCGCCACCATCGTCCGCGAGACGCTCAACATCCTGCTCGAAGGAACCCCCACTGCGGTCAAACTGGGCAAGGTACGCACCACCCTCGCAGCCGTCCCCGGCGTCCTCGATGTCCACGACCTTCACTGCTGGTCGCTCGGCTCAGCCTCCCACGCGCTCGCCAGCCACGTCACCATCGCGGAGATGCCGGTCTCCGAGTGCTCCAGCATCCTCGACGCCATCAACTGCACCCTGCGCGACCGCTTTCACATCACCCACACCACCATCCAATTCGAAGTCGAGGGCTGCGAGACCACCCACGGCTGCTCCGCCCCACCGCCCCTCGAAGCCATTGGTGCCCACGACCACCGCGGACACAGTCACTCCCACTAACGACAAAACAACCAAGAATTTTACATAGACGCTAACGGATCAAGCCGCCTGGCTTTTCGCATCCGTTTTAATCAATGCCAATCCTTGGTCGTCTTGTCATTCTTAAATCGCCAGTTACAGCAGCGTCGCGTCCAGCGTAATCTCCGCCGCCGCCAGCACCCGCGATACCGGGCAACCAGCCTTCGCTCCATTGGCAATCTCGTCGAACTTCGCTTTGTCGATCCCTGGAATCTTTGCCTTCGTCGTCAGGTGAATCTTCGTGATCGTCGGCTTATCGTGAAGGTCCAGCGTCACAACCGCGGTCGTCTCAATCGACTCCGGTGTAAAGTTCGCTTTGCCCAGTTCCGCGCTCAGCGCCATCGAAAAACAGCCTGCATGCGCCGCCGCAATGAGCTCTTCGGGGTTCGTCCCGACACCCTCGGTAAACCGAGCCGCAAAGCTATACTGCATCTGCTTCAATGCGCCGCTCTGGCTCGAAATCGTGCCCTTGCCTTCTTTCAAACTGCCGTTCCAAACTGCACTTGCACTGCGATCCATAGCATCTCTCCTGTTGTTTCAGTTAGTCGGTTCTGGAAATTCTCCCACACAAACGGTATCTCAATTCGATGCCCCCAGTCGCAACATGACCCGAGAAAGTTCCAAAGATCGCAAGCTTGATGAAAAGTAATCCCCCACCAATTGCATCCAACAGAATGTTACAAAGTTCATTCGAGGTACGTCCATGATCTCCACTCGAACCAGGACACGAAGTTTCCTCGCATTCGTGACCTCGGTCTTCTTTCTCATCCCACTCGCCGGATGTACCTACAAGTCCTCGCCGACTCCAAAGAACTTCATCACCGGGCTGAACGCTCACTTTGTCGAGCACCCCGACTGTCTCTTGCCGGACGCGCCGACCTTCCCCCTCGAAACCACCGACCCGACCAAGACGAAACAGATGAATGCCCTGGTCGACGCGCAACTCCTCAAAGTCTCTGTCGAAAAGGATATCCACGCCAGTCGTTACACTCCCACTGAGATGGGAGCCCGCGTGGCGCCTCGCTTCTGCTACGGCCACCGAGTCGTCTCCAGAATCGATAGCTTCACGCCGCCCGCCCAGATCAACGGCTTTCCAGAGACTCACGTTAGCTATCACTACACCATGGAGAACGTCCCTGTCTGGGCCAAGTCCGACGCGATGCGTGCCGCTTTTCCCACCATGGCCGCCACAACCAGCGCCACCGCCTCCGACCACGCAACACTGGCCGCCACCATGGCTGGCTGGCAAGTACCCGACTAGAAGATCACGGCTGGGTTAGGCCGCCTCGTTCTCCGCCTTCAACTTCTCCGCGGTATAGTACGAAATTAACGCGTCGATCGTCGGCTGCAACTGCCCTTCCATCACCATCGCCAACTGGTGATTCGTCAGGCCTATGCGATGGTCCGACATACGGTTTTGCGGAAAGTTATACGTCCTAATTTTTTCGCTTCGGTCGCCAGTCCCGATCTGCGCCTTGCGGTCCTTCGCCTGAATCTGGTGAATGCGCTCCTTCTCAACCTCGTACAGCCGAGCGCGCAGCACACGCATGCCCTTCTCGCGATTCTTGATCTGCGACTTCTCGTCCTGGCAGCTCACCACCGTATTGGTCGGCAGGTGTGTAATCCGTACCGCCGAATACGTTGTATTCACCGACTGCCCGCCCGGCCCCGACGAGCAGAATGTATCAATGCGTAAATCCTTCGCCTCAATCTTGATGTCAACTTCCTCGGCCTCCGGCAGCACCGCAACCGTGATCGCTGAAGTATGCACGCGCCCTTGCGTCTCCGTCGCCGGAACCCGCTGCACGCGATGAACGCCCGACTCATACTTCAGTTGCGAGTAAACATTATTGCCTTCGATGATTGCGGTCACGTCCTTCAGCCCGTGTCCAATGCCAGACTCAGTCTGCGACAGAACCTCGACCTTCCACTTATGCTGCTCGGCGAAGCGCATGTACATGCGAAAGACTTCCGCCACGAACAGCGCAGCCTCATCACCGCCTGTCCCTGCGCGGAGTTCGAGAATTACGTTCTTCTCATCATTGGGATCCTTGGGCAGAAGCATTACCTTCAATGCTTCTTCAACCGGCGCAAGCTTCGGCTCCAACGAGGCGAGCTCTTCCTCGGCCATCGCCTTCACATCCGGGTCGGCATCGGCAAGCATCGCCTTGGCCTCGGCGATGCCATCTTGGATCTTGCGAAACTCGCGAAACTTCTCTACGGTCGGCTCCATATCGCGGTGTTGCTTGGCAATCGCCTGGAACTTCTTCTGGTCGTTCACCAGCGTAGGATCAGACATCTGACGACTAAGCTCTTCATACCGTGCTTCGAGTTGATCGAGCCGATCAAACATGGGAATTCTCCTGTTGCCTATCGCTGCAAAGCGTCAACTTGCCTGCTTTTATTTGAGGGTTATAAAGGTTGTCATCTTGAACAAGCGAGCGCAGCTAGTGCTGGCCGCGACGCAGGAACGTCGCGCGGGACAAATTCACCGAAATTGTGTGCAAAATCAACATAATGTTTTGATGTTACTCCGTGTCGATGGGATGCGGGAAGCATCTTTATCTGAAAGGCACTCAGAACAACGCATGGCAAAGTTTCTACAAGTCGCCGAACTCGCGGAGGAGATGGCCGCGACCGCGAGCCGTCTGAAAAAGCGCGCCGCGATCGCCCACGTGATCGCCGCAATCCACTCCGCCGACCTTGCGACCAAAGACGCGGCACTCTTCGCCCTCTACCTCGCCGGTACGCCATTCGCCGAGTGTGACCCACGCAAACTCAACACAGGCGGCGCACTGCTCACAAAGGCAGTCCTCGCCGTCTCCGGAGCAACCGACGCCGCACTCACCGCCGCCTATCGCCGTCACGGAGACCTCGGCGCCGCCGCCTTCGATCTCCTCGCAACCCAGCCCGAGAAGGCCGCAACGCTGACCCTGGCTGAACTCTCCGAATCCTTTGCCGCCATGGCAATCGCCCGCACCACCGCAATCCGTGCCGCCCTAGTCGAAGGCTTACTCCGCCGCGCAACTCCGCTGGAGGCCAAGTATCTGATCAAGCTGATGCTCGGGGACATGCGCATCGGCGTAAAACAATCCCTAGTCGAGGAAGCGACCGCAGCAGCAGCCTCAAATCGCGAGGTCACAGTCTCTTCTGCACAAGTCCGCCACGCCGTCATGCTCGAGGCAGACCTCGGCAGCGCCGTCAATCGCGCCTTCGCAGGAACCCTCGACGAAGCCCGTATGCGCCTCTTCCATCCCCTCGGCTTCATGCTAGCCTCGCCTGTCGACTCGCCCGAAGAAGCGATCGCCCGCTTCACCGCTAAAGCACCTCAACAAGCCAATAAGGAAAAAGAGAAACTCCGCGAGTCGCAGTCGGAAGATGAAGATTCGGTCTTAATCCGTGTTCAACCGTCTTTATCCGTGGTCGGTCTTGCATCGCCTCTGGCCTCAACCGCAGCCTACCTTGAGGACAAGTACGACGGCATGCGCGCCCAGGTCCACTGTGGCGATCCCAATCACCCCGGCCGCGTCGCCATCTACTCGCGCAACCGCGAAGACGTCACCGAAAGCTTCCCCGAACTCGCCGAAGCCTTTGCCCACGTCGATCCCGCAACCGACGGCCCGCTCATCTTCGACGGCGAAATTCTGGGCTGGGACTTCGGAGAGACCGCGCCCGCCGGCAAATCCCCGGTGCCCCATTCATCACAGTCTCATCGCGATAGGTGGGATCCCACCATCGTCGATCAACCAACTGAGCCCCACGCACTTCCCTTCGCCGTCCTCGGCCAGCGCATCGGGCGAAAACGCGTCTTGAACGAATGGCGCACACGCATCCCTGTCGTATTCATGGCCTTCGACATCCTCTACGCCGCAGGCGAACTTACTCTCAGCCTGCCGCTCAGCGAACGCCGAAATCGCCTCGAAGCCATCATCGAGCGCCTCGTCGACCGCACCGTATCTCCGCTCGAACTCGCGCCACCCGACCCAGCCCAATCCCAACTCTTCGCACTAGCCGTCAGCAACCGCGAGCCAACACCCGCGCTCCCCCGCCTCATGCTCTCTCCTTCCCGTCTGGTTGAAAGCGCCGAAGACATCGACCGCGCCTACGCAGCCGCACGCGCCCGATCGAACGAGGGAGTCATGATTAAGGCCGCCGATTCAACCTATCAGCCGGGCCGCCGAGGCCTCGCCTGGGTCAAGCTCAAACGCGAACTCGCCACCCTCGACGTCGTCATCACTGGAGCCGAATACGGCCACGGCAAGCGCGCCGGCCTGCTCAGCGACTACACCTTCGCCGTACGCGGCCTAAATTACCCGCTCACCGGCGAACTCCTCAACGTCGGCAAAGCCTACTCCGGCGTCACCGATGCGGAGATCGCGGAACTCACCGAGTTCCTCAAGGCCCACACCCTCGAAGACCAGGGCCATTTCCGCACCGTGGAGCCACTTATCATCCTCGAAGTCGCCTTCAACAACATCATGCGCAGCACTCGCCACGCCAGCGGCTTCGCCCTCCGCTTCCCACGAATCCTCCGCCTGCGCCCCGATAAGCCCATCGCCGAAATCGACACCGTCGACCGCGTCGAAGAACTATACCAGTCCCAGGTTGATAAGCCAGTAGAAACCTGACACCCCACGCACCGTCATTCTGCGCAACCAGAATCTGGGTATCTGTAATGCTCCGTCACTTCATCCGCGCACCAGAAACCAACATCGTGGCATCCTATTCAACATGGAATACAGACAACTTGGCCGTTCAGGATTCAAAGTCCCCGAGCTCTGCTTCGGCTGCGGAACCTTCGGGGGCCAGCAGGATGAGTTCTTCAAAGCCTGGGGCGCATCGGACGTAGCCGAAGCAACAAAGATCATCGACATCTGCATGGAAGCCGGCCTCAACTTCTTCGACACCGCCGACATCTATTCCTTCGGCGCCAGTGAATCCGTGCTCGGCGCAGCAATCAAGCATTTGCGTCGCGAAGACGTACTCATCTCCACCAAGGCGACCTTCCGCTTCGGCAATGGTCCCAACGACGTCGGCTCCTCGCGCTATCACCTCATCCAGTCGCTCGAAGCCTCGCTCAAGCGGCTCGGCACCGACTATATCGACGTCTACCACATGCATGAGACGGACTCCCTCACCCCCGTCGACGAAACGCTCTCCACCCTCGACAAGTTCGTTCAGAATGGAAAGGTTCGCTATATCGCGTGCTCCAACTTCTCAGGCTGGCGCCTGATGAAATCCCTCTCCATCAGCGAGCGCCACGGCTGGAGCCGCTACGTCGGCCACCAGGTCTATTACTCGCTCCTCGGCCGCGACTACGAGTGGGAGCTGATGCCGCTCGCGCTCGATCAGGGACTCGGCGCGCTCATCTGGTCACCCCTCGGCTGGGGCCGCCTCACTGGCAAGATTCGTCGCGAAACCGGAATTCCCAAAGACAGCCGCCTCAACTCGAAGATGGTCGCCGACGCCGGCCCGCAGGTCCCCGAGGAGCATCTTTACAAAGTAGTCGACGCCTTAGACGAGGTCGCTAAAGAGACCGGCAGGACTGTCCCGCAGATCGCCCTCAACTGGCTCCTCCGCCGCCCCACCGTCTCAAGCCTCATCATAGGCGCGCGCAACGAGCAGCAGCTTCGCCAGAATCTTGGCGCGGTCGGCTGGTCTCTTACACCTGCGCAGATCGCCACACTCGAATCAGCCAGCGAACTGCCGCTCGCCTATCCCTACTGGCATCAGCGGCAGTTCGAGGAGCGCAACCCGAACCTGACGTAGCTTGCTGAAGTTCAGGTGTCGTTACCCATGGGCCATTTTGGGCGCGCAATCTTAACCAAACGCATTCTTGGGCCCAGTCAGCATCTCAAGATGAGAAGATAGGTAGCCTTAGATTTCCCAATCCCTGGATTTTCAATATGAAGGATTGTCAGGAACCATGTCTTGAATCACCAAGGGGCCCGAACCGAGATGAAGCAACACAAGATCGTCACGACGCTGGTATTGATGCTGGTCACTACACTCGGGGCGTGCGGCGCAGTAGCGCAGGACTCCCACCCCACTGCCAGCCGCGAGCTTCAGATCTCCGCCTTCGGAGCGGCTTCGGGCGTCTATACGGGCCTGGCCGGAGGCAAAAACTTCAGCATCACGGCAGGGGCGGACCTTGGCCTGCGTCCATTCCGCGGAGTGCGCCCCACGATTGAAGTCCGGGGCACCTACCCCGCTGACCGCGGAAACGTTGATTCGCAGAAGAGCATCCTCGCCGGACTCAAAGTCGAGTTTCTACTCCACCATCGCTTTCGGCCCTACGGGGACTTCCTCTTCGGACGTGGCCAGATGAACTACAAGACCAGCACCGGATTTGACGGATTTGTCTTCGGCAACCAGATTTACTCACTCACCACGACTTACATCGACTCGCCGGGCGCCGGATTCGACTACCAAGTCGGTGAACACTACGCAATCAAGGTTGACGGTCAATTTCAGCGCTGGGGCTACGCGCCAACTCCGTCAGGAACTATTTATTCGAAGGTAGGAAGCGTGGGCCTTGTCTACTACTTCACCTTCAACCGGCGCAATCGGTGACTCTCAACAATGCAAGCCAGTGCGTCACCAACCTCATAGATTGAACAACTCGCGCAGCCGTTTGGTTTGCGCACGGCTCACCGGTATCTCGGTCTTCTTCGGGTCGTCCATGCGCAACTGGTAGCTGGACTTGAACCACGGCACAACCTCGCGGATGTGCTGGATATTCACCACAAACGAGCGATGCGCACGCCAGAACGCCTCCGGATCAAGCTGATCCATAAACTCCTCGAGCGTTCGGCAGTTGGATTGGCCCTCTACACTGCGCGTGATGACACTGATCGCTCCGCCGTCAATCGAGGCGTAGCAGATCTCCCTCTGATCCACCAGAAGAAGCCGCCCCAACGCCCTCACAATTACCTTGCCAGATCCCGGCCGCGCAGGCTGCGTCCGCGTCTCAACCAGCTTCATCAGCGCGTCAAGCCTCGCATCGCCGACCGACTCTTCCCGGCTGGCAATCTTGGCCCTGACCTTTTCAATCGTCTTCAGCACACGCTTGCGATCGAAAGGCTTCAGCAGATAATCGACCGCATTCACTTCGAATGCACGCACCGCGTACTGATCGAACGCCGTCGCGAACACAACTTGAGGGAGCTCGGCCTTTTTATCTAGTAACTTCTTGAGAACGGCGAACCCATCCAGCCCAGGCATCTGCACGTCCAGAAAGACGACATCAGGCTTGAGCGTGCGAATCAGATCTACTGCTTCGATGCCGTTCGTCCCCTGAGCCAGAACTTCAACTCCCTCGGCGGACTGCAGCAAGTATAGCAACTCCTGGCGCGCAAGCGGTTCGTCGTCGATGATGAGGGCGGTAAGGGTCACGGTGAGATAGACGCGATCTTCAACTCACAAACGTAACACTTAGCCCGCGCCCATAGCCACCACAGGCCGCCCACTAGGAATCGGCGTAGGCGCGGAGCCGAGAAGGCGCCAGGTCCTCGGCAACGTCGTGGCCGCACTGCGGGCAGAAGGCATCGGTGATCTGAACACCCCGAAAACACTGCCCACAGACCGGCGCAACCTGGAATCGGCACTGCGGACAAAAGTGAACGCCTGCGGTCAGTTCAGTCGTGCAATTCGGGCAGCGGATCAGCATCGGTTGCCGCAGAAGAAAGTAAACGACCGCCCCAATTCCACCTGGCATCATCACCACGATCAGCATCCACAATGCAGCCGACATACCTCTGCGCTTCACATCGCGACTCACATATCCGGCCAGAAGCACATAGCTCGCCAGCGCGGTCGCGGTTATGTAGCTCGTAATCAGGTGCATTGGTATCGAACCCGGACGCCGATGGGCTGGAGGCGCGTGATTGAAAAAGTACATCGATCCCACGAACACCACGATCGCCAGGATGATCGACCACATCGGGATCAGACGCAGGCTGTCGCCGTTTGTGCTTTCCCGTCGCCGAGAAGATTCCTCGGACGTTTGATGGTTCCAGAATTTGTTCATCGGACAGTCTCGCGATCGACCCCGCTGCGTGAACGGCGAAACAGGAATGTCCCGAGCATGGCCATTGACACCGGCACGAACCACAGAAGCAGCACCAGCAAGTGATTGGTCGCGTCGCTCGCAGCCAATGCCGCAACATCGGCCTGCACAGCCTCGGCAGCTTCAGACGTTTGATATTGATAGAGACCGCTCCATACCGCTGCAACGGTCAGCAGCAGCAGAACCGAGCATAAAATCAACGGAACCATCAATCCACGAACATGGGTTTGACGCGCCTTGATCACCTTCGCCCGGTGCCGGATCACACGATGCGTCCGATTAACCACGCCAGCTCGCGCAGCCGTCCCAACACTCGCTAACGCCGCGCGCGCCAAAGCTACGGAATCATCTGTCAACGGGTCAAATTGAGAATCGGAGGAGACATTCATCCCATCGCCTCCGCGGTGCGGCATCCGCGCAGCCGCTCGATTTCCGGCTTCAAGGCCGCCAACCCGCGATACAGCCGCGACTTTACGGTGGATAGCGGAGCCCTCGTCACGTTCGCAATCTCTTCCAGCGACAGCTCTTCGTGGAAGCGCAGAACCAGTACCTCGCGGTAGTTGGGCTCTAGCTTCATCAGGACCTCGGCGACCTCGGCGCGATCTTCTCGCAGTTGGAATTCCTCCAGCGGAGAAGGCCCGTCGATTGCAAACTCGACCGCTCGCCCGTCCACGCTGGTATCGCTCATTTCGTCCAGCGACGCCATCGTACGCTTGCGTGAAAGATCTATCACCAAATTTCGCGCAATTGCGAACAGCCATGTGTCAAACCGCGCCTTGCCGTTGTACTGGCCGCCGCGTAGAAGCACCCGCATCCAGGTCTCCTGGAAAAGGTCTTCCGCAACCTCGCGCTTGCCTGTCAAAAACAGCAGGTATCGCAGCAGCCGGTGCTGATACAACTCGATAAGATGATCGAGCAGTTCAGGGTCCTGGCTCTTCAGACCGCACACTATGGCCGCGTTCTCACGCTGGCTCTGCTCCGCCTGTTCCATCGAGATGGCAATCGCCGGGTTACGCATAATTGTAGAGACGTCAACCTGCAACAAAAAGTCGCGGTTACGGCCAACCTTATTCCCTGCGGGGTTTACGAATTACCCAGATTTACTGCTAAGGTGGTGGTCTTCGTTGGGAAAGCCACAAATCTCGCCTTTCGGTTGATTGTAGGACCGCTCAGCCGGGTTTGGCGAGGCTATTTCAGACGTAAACTGATCCTATGGAAGTTCTTTACGGCCTGCATCCCGTCGAGGAGGCGGTCAAGTCCGGCGCCCGGCGTCTCGACTCCGTCATGCTATCCCGCGAGCGCAAGGACGAACGCCTCGAGCGCCTCGCCGAATTATGCCGCGCCGCCGGCGTACCGGTCTCCCTCGAATCTCGTGACCACCTCACCCGCATGGCTAAAACCGACGCCCACCAAGGAGCCCTCGCGCTCGTCCGCGAACGTACCTTCCTCACCATCGAGGACCTGCTCGCCCGCAAGAATCTTGCCGCACAGCCCACCCCCCAGCACAGGTTCTTCCTCGCCCTCGACGGCATCGAAGACCCCCATAACCTGGGTGCCCTCCTCCGCACCGCCGATGGCGCAGGAGTCGACGGCGTAATCCTGCCCGAGCGCCGCTCCGCCCCCGTCTCCGCAACCGTCGCCAAGACCTCCGCTGGAGCCTCGGAACACGTTCGCATCGCCCGCGTCACTAACCTCGTCCGCTCTCTCGAGCAGATGAAGCAGGCCAACGTCTGGGTGCTCGGCCTGGACGAGCGCGGTACCCCTGACTACTCCGACTTCGACTTCCGCACCGACTGCGTTCTCGTCCTGGGTCGCGAAGGCGCCGGACTCCACGACCTGGTCAAGAAGACCTGCGACCACCTTCTCCGCATCCCCATGGCAGGAATGGTCTCCTCGCTCAACGTGTCAGTCGCCGGCGCCGTCGTCATGTACGAGGCCATGCGCCAGCGTCGCGAACCCGCCGCGCAAAAGCCCGCAGCGCCAACCAAACCCCGCAAAGGACTGGGCTCTTGAACCACCTACCCACGATCCTCACAGCCCAGGCCCATACATCGATGCTCCTGATCCTGACCGCCTTCACCCTGGCGATGCCCTCTGCCCAGTCGCAGACTTCGCAGCCATCCGCGCCCCTTCCCGCCCAATCCGTCACACCAGTCCAGTCCGCCTCGCCAGAAGCTCCACCGCCACCGACCGGCAAAGTCCTGTTCTTGCGCGACGTTACCGCAACGCCCGACCCGCAACCGCCTGCTGCCCAACCATCAGGCACACAGAACTCCCCAGTACCCCCGCAGGCAGACTTTCTCGCTGTCACCGACGCCGAGCGCAGCGCCCTTACCTTCACCGCCTACGATCTCGACGTCCACCTCGCGCCAGCCAAGGCCGGAATATCCGTCCGCGCCGGCCTCACCATCCGCAACGATAGCGCATCCCCGATGAACCGCCTCATCCTCCAAATCTCCTCCTCGCTCCATTGGGACGCCATCACAGCCCGCACGTCGTCCGCACCCTCACGCCTCATCTTCACATCTCGCCTCAGCGCCACTGACGCCGATCATACCGGCCAGATGTCCGAAGCCGTTCTCACCCTCCTGCAACCGCTACCGCCCGGCGGGTCGCTCAACCTCACCGCCCTCTACTCCGGCACAATCTCGCCCTCGTCCGAACGCCTCCAACGCATCGGCGCACCCGTTGACCAGGGGCTCGCCTCCGATTGGGACGCGGTCGCAACCCCCGATCCCGATGGCCAGACCGGCGGCACGGCGCTCCGGGGCTTCGGCAACGTCCTTTGGTATCCCGTCTCCGCGCCGCCAATCTTTCTCGGCGAGGGCAGCAAATTCTTCCAGATGGTCGGAGCCACAAAACTTCGCCAATCGCCTGCAACCGTCCGCCTCCGCGTCGCAGTCGAGTACCTCGGCGACCCACCCGACGCCGCCTTCTTCTGCGGACGGCGCGAACAGTTGATGGCGACCAGCGACATCCCTAACCTCCCCGCAGCCGAGACTCCCGGCATTGCCACCGCCCTCTTCGCCGCGCAACCGCTGGGCTTCCGCACACTCAGCCTCTTTATTACCGCTGGCGCCGCGACCGACACAGGCACGCCCGCCAACTCCAACCTCATTGCCGCCGTCACTGGCCACTTCGACGCGCTTCCCGCCTACTCGGCCGCCGCCAGCCAGATCGAGCCTCTACTCACCGACTGGCTAGGCACGCGGCCACTGACGCCGCTAACCATTCTCGACCACCCCGGCCAGCCATTCGAAGAGGACGCCCTACTCGTCCGCCCCATGCGCGCCGTCGATCCGGCAACCCTCGTCCCTTCCCTCGTACATTCCCTGACCCACGCCTGGATTCACTCCAATTACGCTTGGATCGATGAGGGCTTAGCCCAGTTTGCCTCACTGCTTTGGATCGAACGCACCGCAGGCCGCCCCGCAGCGCTCACCCAACTCGAAGACGGTGCCCACTCTCTCGCTCTCTTCGAACCAGCGAATCCCAACGGCTCCAATTTAACCTCAAACTCCTCCAGTCCCGAAGCATCCAGTTCTTCGAATCCGCCAGATGAGGCCACCCTTTCATCCGCACCCGCCTCCGTCAGCCCAGCGGGCAGCAGCCTCGCAGATGCTACCGGCGAAGTCTTCTATCGCACCAAAGCAGCCGCCGTCTGGTGGATGCTACGCACCCTCGTCGGCGACGGCGCGCTTAAACAGTCCCTCCAGGCCTATCGGCTCGACGCTAAACTCGATCGCAATCCCACAGGCCTCGAGCACACCCTTGAAAGATTCTGCCATCAGGATCTGCGCTGGTTCTTCAACGATTGGGTCTATCGCGATCGCGGACTTCCCGACCTCAGCATCGTCAGCGTCACACCAAGCCAACTTGAAATGCACAACGGTCAGCCGGCCGCATGGCTAGTTGCCGTAGTTATCCGTAACGACGGATACGCCGAAGCCAATGTACCAGTCACGGTTCGCTCCGGCACTTCTTTGGAGACGCGCAGGGTGCGGATTCCAGGCCAATCCAGCGCCTCCACCCGCATCGTCTTTGCAGGTACGCCGGACCAGGTCCAAGTCAATGACGGCGGCGTGCCCGAGACGCAGGCCAGCATCCACACGCGCAAACTGGTCCTTCCAGGCCAGTAGCCTCGCATAACGCGAACGTGGGATGCGCCACCGCTGATGGGGAATGTACGAATTCCCTGAACCTGCCGATACTAAGAATGGATCAAGCGACCAATACCTCCCCCAGGTCCGGATTCAGCACATGTTGTACCCGCAAAGACAGGGATCGGAGGCGCGCGGCGAGAGCACAATGGTTTCTCGCTGGGCCCTCCAAACCCTCCGCAAGCACCCTCTCTGAGACCGGCGCCGCTGCAGACTCCTACTGCGGGGGCACCGTCGTCTCTGGTACTGTCGTTGCGGGCGGCGGCGTGGTCGCGGCAGGAGCCAACACAACCTGCCCAGCTTTCTCCTGAGCCTGCAACGCCTTGTCATTCGCTACCTTGGACTTTGCATTCGAATTAACCGCAGCAGCATGGGCCTTTGCCGCCTTCGCGTTCGCCTTCGCTGCTGCCTCGTCCCGCTTCTGCTGTGCGCGCTGATCTTTCAATTGACCCTTTGTCATCGTGCCGCTCGGCTGCGTCATCGCGGTGGTTGGCGCAGTCGGATCCGATGGGTTTCCCGACGCCCGCGAAGGTGGCGGCGCAGGAACGGTCTGCGTCGTGGCCGGAACGGTCTGTTGCGCCATCGCGCCGCCGATGAATGCAGTGCAAAATGACAACATCGCCAGCGGCATTATCATCAGTGAAGTACCCTTCATCTCATACCTCTTCTCAGGGAAAAATCCCTCGGTACGTATGATGCGGAGCCGCCCAGTTTGGCTGTTGCACAGATTTAACCACTCCAGCGTCGACCCGGTCTTGGCATTCCCAACTCGGTCAGCGAGAATCGTTTAGCTGGAGAAAGCCAGTTCGACCAGCGCCGAGAGGAACGCTTCATGTCGCTGAACCGCATCACGCACACCAGAAGTGCATTGACCAGGATCGCCCTGCTAGCGTTCGCCACAAGCCTGTCGGCCTTCGTGCCTGCTCAAACCTCGCCCGCCCCGACTGTAAAACCCACCACCGCGCCTGCCGCCGTGCCGCCGATAAAGGGCATCGCCCACATCGCCATCCGCGTGAAAGACATCGCCGCATCCCTCGCCTTTTACCACAAACTTGGCTTCGACCAAGCCTTCGCCAACACCGGCAAAGACGGTGTCGTCTCGCAGTCTTTTATCAAGCTCAACGACCGCCAATTCATCGAACTTTACCCCCTCACCGACCGCGACACCCAGGTCGGCTTCCTTCACCTCTGCTTCGAAGGCGCCGACCTTATTGCCATCCACGACTACTACGTCGCCGAGTCCCTCACTCCCATCTCCGTCCGCACCGCAGGCGCAGGGAACCTGCTCTTCACCATGAAAGGTCTTCAGCAATTCGCCGAGCCTCAGAACATCGAATACACCCAATACATGCCCGGGTCTAAGCACTCAAACGACTTTGGCCAGCACCTCAGCCCCGACCGTGTCGGCGATAAAATGACAGTCGTCGCCCTCGCCATGCAGGACCCCGCCGCCGCCCGCACCTTCTACCTCAACAAGCTCGGCTTCACGCCCGATCCCGCCAACCCCGCGCGCCTCAGCCTACCCGGCACAACCAGCGAACAAGTCGAGATCGTGCCTATCGATCCGCTCGGCCGGCGCTCCAGCATCATCCTCGAATCCACTAACCTCGACAAAGCTGCAGCCCAACTCACCCGTCAGCAAGTCGAATTCCAGCGAGCCAGCGCCACCAACACCGATGCCGACGGCAAATCCCATACCATCGACATGATCTCCGTAACTGACCCCGACGGCAACATCATTCGCCTTCAATCCGCGCACTAAATCGCGTGAACTTCGAACCTAGTACTTATCCCTATGACCCTTCGCGAAGCACTCGCTCACGGCTTCAGCCAGCTCCTTGCAAGTCCGCAGCTGCACGATGGCGCCCTGCTCGACGCCGCCTACCTTCTCCGTCACACCCTGAAAATCACTCAGGCATCGCTGCTAGCCGACTACGATCGCATCCTTACGCCCGCCGAGCTCGCTGACTACCAGTGCCTCATCGTTCGGCGCCTCACCCACGAGCCCGTCCAGTACATCACCGGCGAACGCGAGTTTTACGGCCTCCCACTACGAGTCAACCCGGCCGTCCTAATCCCGCGCAACTCAACAGAAGTCCTCGTCGAGGTCGTCCTGGAAGAGATGAAGCCACAAGCTAACGAGCCTCTTCGCATCGTCGATGTCGGCACTGGATCGGGCGCCATCGCCATCACGCTCGCCCACTACCTGCCGCACGCGCGGGTCACCGCGCTCGACCTTTCCCCCGAAGCCTTGGAAGTAGCCGCATCGAACGCCGCGCTAAACACCGTCGCCGAACGCATCCGTTTTCTCAAGTCCGACCTGCTCGCCGTCGTATCCGAGGAACCTGCGTTCGACGCAATCATCTCCAACCCACCCTACATTCCCAGCGCCGATCGCGATTCACTCCATCCGCAGATTCGCGACTTCGAACCGGAAATATCGCTGTACGGCGGCCTCGCCGGCCTCGACATCTACCAACGCCTCATCCCACAGGCCAGGACCGCACTCAAGCCCAAAGGCCTGCTCGCCATGGAGATCGGATACCGTAAGCGGGACGATATCCTCGAACTGCTCGCCGACTGGAACGACGTCCGCCTCGTCAATGACCTCGAGCAAATCCCGCGCGTCGTCCTCGCCCGCAAGCCCTGACTAGGCAGGCCACAACCATGCGGCTCCGCGAACCCCGCTGGCGTCTCCATGCTTCGCCCTCAGCAGCGGCGTCGCTAATGTTCCACCGCCAAACACATGGCGCGCAACCAGCGCTGGCACATTCGCGTACAAGCGGTCCAGCTTCGACAGCCCTCCACCAAACACAATCACATCCGGGTCGAGCATGTTCACTACGGAGGCAAGCGCGCGCCCTATCCGATCCTCAAGCCGCACCATGCTCGCCTCGGCCGCCACATCGCCCGCCGCCGCAGCAGCAGCAATCTCCGGACTAGCCATACGCTGGCCGACGACCGCTGGATTCGACGCTGCATGATCGCGCGCCAGCGCAGTTCCTGAGATCCACGTCTCGATGCATCCGCGCTGGCCGCAGTAGCACAGAGAGCCGGGCCACTCCTCAGCGGTTGCCCAAGGCAGCGGATTATGACCCCACTCGCCCGCCACTCCATTCGGCCCCACATGCACACTTCCGTTCACCGCAACGCCCCCGCCGCATCCTGTCCCCAGAATCACCGCAAAGACCATCCGCGCCCCAGCGGCCGCGCCATCCGTAGCCTCGGACACCGCAAGGCAGTTCGCATCGTTCGCGCAACGCACAGGCCGTCCCAGCGCAGCTGTCAAGTCATGCTCCAACGGCTGACCATTCAGCCAGGTAGAGTTTGAATTCTTCACCAGTCCGGTCGCGGCGACAACCGTGCCCGGAATGCCCACGCCAACCGAGGCCAGCGGGCGATCGCCTGACAGACTCTTTACGCGCCGTTCGAGATAATTCACAACTTCGAGGATGGCCTTTACCGTGGCGGCGTAATCATGCTGCGGCGTTAAAATCCTCAGCCGCGCAATCTCCGCGCCTGCCCCGTCCAGCGCAAGCCCCTCAATCTTCGTCCCGCCAAGATCAATCCCAATCCGAATCGGCTTCGCCATGCTTAACTGCTCCTCTTGCCCTCGTCGTTCCCGCAGGGAATCCGCTGGCTGTCCTTACCTCGTCTAACTTGTCATTTCGTAGCGCAGCGGAGGAATCTGCTTCTACTTCGACTCAACCAACACTAACTCACCAGCCACCGCAGCGCATTCGCCAAAAACCGCGCCTGCAACACCGGATGCATCTCCGGCACACGGTGATACACAATTTTCCCTTTCCCCAGCTTCGTCGTAAACGTCCCCGCCCCAATTACCCGTGAATGATCCCGCGAATAAGCCGCCACGACCTCAACACCCGGCCCGTCCACCAGCAGCCCATTAGCCTCGCGCCCCTTCGCCTGGTAGTGAATCCCCATCGCCTGATCCACCGGCATCCCGTCATACAGCGGATGTTTGCGCACGAAGTACCAATTCCCCATCCACGGCGCGCGCACATCACCAACATTCCCGCTACACGTAAATGCCCCCGCCGCCGCCAATTGCTTCGCCACACCATCACTCAAAGCATCCGCCTGCGGAATCGCCAGCAACGGCGTCCCCGCACGTACCGCCTCAAGAATTCCCTCCGCCAGCACACCCACTTGCACCGTCCTCACCACCGGACCCACCTCGTTGCCCGGCTGCGACTCCAGCCCCGTCGTATCCCCCGCATTCTGCGTCGTCGCAGCCTTGGCGGTAATGCCCGAGGACACAATCGCATCGTACTTCTTACCTGGTACGAACTCGACGATATTGAAGCAGCCCCTCCCACCGACCGAGACCAGGTGCTTGCGCAGAGCGGGAGAAACGCCAGAGACGGCGATCGTACGTCCAACTCTGCAAAGTATTTCGGAGTAGTTCGACTCCGTCACCCAAATCTCCTTGGTCTGCGTAGCCAACGGCGCGGACGAAATCGAGAACTTGAACCTGTACATCCCCTGTTCGGTAAGCTTCGGAGTAACAAAAGCCTCCTTCACCAAGTAGCTAAACTGATCCCGCTTCCAAACCGGTGCAGGAAACTCCGCAAACTTCAGCAGCTTCCCGCCAGGAGTCACCGCAGAGAAACTCAATGTCCCCGCAGCAGCCGCATCGGTATCGTTCAGCAGATAAAGATCGAACGTCGCCGCTTCACCCAACGCAGTACAAACAGTCCGCTGCTTCGCCACCGGCCTTACCGGCAGCAACGTATCGCGAATCGGCCCCGGATCGCTCTTGAAATTCCGCAAATTATCGACAATCCCCGAATGATTCTCAATCGACGTAGTCTCCCACCCCGAGATCGCCGCAAAGTCCAGCTCATCCGATATTCGCGCATTCTCCATGTAGTTCTGCCAGGTGTCGTAGCACTTCTTCCCCAGCGAAGTCCAAAGTTTCTCCGTCGCAGGGAACGCCCCACGGAATCCCCAACGATCAATGAACTTGTCATACGCCGCCACAATCTCCTTGTGGTCGACAAGGTCGTAGCTGGTATTCGCCGGCTGGTTCCCAATCCCCGTCCCGCGCGGGTCCCCCAGCTCATGCAACATCAGCGAGTGGTTATCCGGAGTAGCGCACCCCTCCATCTCGCCGAACTCCGACAGCGCCTTCTTCTCTGGAGACTTGTACGTGAACTCCGTCGGGGACTTATAAAACTCGTCGTACCACTGATCCCCCGCGCCCTGGTGCTGATTCCACCATCCGCCCCACTCCTCCTCATCACTCCGGTGCAGCTTCGCGTCCCAGGGCGCAAACCACGCCTGCGTCGCCTTCCGCGGAGGCGCAACGAACCCATCATTCAACACGATGCAACGGCTGGGGTCTTCCGCCCGCATCGCCTCCAGCACCGCAATCGTGTCGGGATTCTTCAGGTCCGCGCCAATCTCATTCTGCAGGCAGTACTCAATCACCGAAGGATGCGACCGGAACGCTTTCACCATCTCTACGCACTTCGTAAACATGTAACGCTGCGCGAACTTATCCGCTGCATTGGTAGGCTTCTCCATCACAATCGACGCCGCGTTCGCCTGCACGCCCGCCGGCAGCTTGCCAATCGCCATCTTCCCCGCGCCGGGCTCCATGTACCGCAGCAGTCCCAGCCGATCATGCGCGCGCAGCACATCCTCCTTCGCCAGGTTGCGATGGAAGTTCAGGCAATTCAGGTTCAGCTTCTTCGCCTGCGTCACCTCCTTCACCGCCAACTCCGGCGTGGGCCACATCCCATTGATCCCCCAATACCCCCACGAGATCGACGTGTAAATCTTTATCCTTCTCCCATTCAACCGAAACAGCGCATTCGCCCCCAACCCCTCCGGCGCAAACGTCCTGAAGCCAAACGCAATCGTCCGCACATCAAGATGAGTGTCCGAGGATTCGACAGTCAAACGAAGAAAATAGATTGACGGCGAATCAATATCCCAGAAACGTGCGTCCGCTAATCTAACCCGACGCCTGATTTCGATCGTGAAACCTTCCTGCTCATTCCCGACCCCAATCCCAGGTTGGCCCCACAGAGGACCCATCTCGACTGGATTTTGAATTGAGAGAGATCGTCCCGTGGAATCGAGGATCTCCACAAACGATGTAACGGCGAGCTTTTCCCCATGAGCTTCAACGTTTGCACAAAGAAATATTGTGTCGTATGTGGGAGTGTTCAAAACATAGATATCCTTTATCCGCGTTCCCTCATGCGCCGAGATGGTCATCCCACGATCCAGCCCGCCGAACCCATGCGACCGGTACAGCTTCACCGCGCCCCACTGCTCGTTCGACCCATCCACCCAATCGAACCGCCCAAACGGATTCGTAATCCGAATCGCCAGCAGATTCTCCCCACCCGGTTTCGCCGCCGCCGTCAGGTCACACTCAAACGGCAGCTCCTCCATAATCGAGTAGCCTGCTAGTGTGCCATTGAAATAGACTTCGGCTCTCAGCCGCGCCCCGCGCACATGCAAGTAGATCCGCTTCCCCGCCATCTTCGCCGGAATCTCAATCTCCCGCCACCACCACGACACTCCAAAGTAAGCCCCATTCTGCGGAATAGGATCATCGGCCGCATACCGATACTCCTCCGGCGTGTAAGGCCGCGTCTTGCCATCCGCTCCAGCCCCAAACTTCCCCCAATAGTGCTGCTCCACGGTAGAAGGCAGCGTCACCGCAATTCCCGCATTCGCACCCAGCACGCCCCACCCGCCCGTAGGAGCATTCGCCGGCAGTTTCGCCAGATCCCCCGGACCACCCGGCCTCACATCCTCCGGCAGAAAAATCGCGTCGTTTTTCCACTCCGCCGCACGATCCACCCAAAGCCGCCAACCATCATCCGGCACCAGCGTCCCATTCTCCGGCCACGCCTCCCGCGCCGCAGTCTGTGCATTCAGTTCAATGGTCGGAAGTAAAGACGCAGCCGTCGCCAGCGCTGCAGTACCCTGAATAAAATTACGCCGTGTAACTCTGGATGTCGTCATTTGATTTGAAGAGAATTCTAGTTCAATATCGCTGACATCTGTTCCAGGCTCCATATCCCGCATCACACGTTCATCGTCTCGAGGAACAATCATGCCTCACTCTCGAACCCGTATCCCCGCAGCACTCGGAGCGGCTATCCTCGCACTCACGCTGATCTCATGCAACGCAACACCATCCCCAACTCCCATCTCCGACAACCGCAGTGCCACCTATGACACTCGGCAGCAATCGCTCCCGGACAATCGCGCCTCCGACACTCCACGCAGCGGACCTCATCGCGGCCGATCCAGCCACAATCAAGCTGCGGAGAACGCACAGCCCGGCAACTTCGACTTTTATCTGCTCAACCTCTCCTGGTCACCCGAGTTCTGCGCCACCCATCCCGCCAGCCCCGAGTGCTCCGCGTACCCCGGCTTCGTAGTCCACGGTCTCTGGCCGCAGAATAATGACGGCACCTACCCCGAACACTGTTCCAACGCGCCTGGCCCCACTGACCCCAACTCGTTCACCAACCTGCTTCCCACGGCAAGCCTGGTCGAACATGAGTGGACCACTCATGGCACCTGCTCCGGCCTCGCTGCCGACGCCTACTTCGCCACCATCCGCAAAGCCTTTCAGGAAATCCACATCCCCGTCGCTTTCACGTCCACGCAAGCGCCGCCAACCATGCTCGCGCCCGACGCGATTCTCGCCCAGTTCACCGCAGCCAACCCAGGCATCCTTGCCGCAAGCTTTGCACTCAGTTGCGGAAACAACTACCTCACCGCCATCGAAGTCTGCATGGACAAGAGCCTCCACCCCGAGGCCTGCCAAAACGTCCGCTCATGCCGCGCAAACGCCGTCAAGATAACACCGCGATAAGATTTGTCATTCTGCCCCTGATCGAAGGGAAGGGGGAAATACCCGTATTTCTTCTTCGCATTGTCCTGCGCCCATATGCTTTATATGCAATCGAACAAGCAGCTCGAAGAACGTATTTGCGCGGCGCTCTTCAGTGTGCGCGTAGCAACCCGTACAGCAGCACTGTTAATACGGTGAGACTGATCGCGATGTAGAGCCGATCCCGCTCGATTGCGAAAGCGACAACCGCGAAGATCACCCGGCAGATCGGCGTAGCCACCAGCAGCAATATTCCCAACGCAATGATCGCCGACGGATCTCCGCGAGCGATTCCACCCAGCAGCGCAACCGGGTGGCGTAGTTGGATCGGCCTTGCGGTGAACACGCGATAGTCCGAGCGCTCCCCTGAATGAGCAAGCGCGTACATCACGCCACCTGTAAGCATTACGGTCGCTGCAAGCAAAATTCCAACCTGCAGCAGGCGGCCCATGATCAGTTCCATCCCGGCGTCGTCGAGAACATACAATTCCTCATGTCTGGTCTCCGCACTTTTTGTTAAACCGCGCTCAGGTGGTATCGGATTTCGGTCCATGGTCACACCTTTCCCATCCAGCCGTTGACGATCATCTCAATGCCGAGGGCTGCAATCACGAATGCGAAGATGGTTCTCAGAAGCGACACGCGACTGTGAACCAGGATTTTCGCGCCCACAAGCGAGCCGGCCAGAACACCCAACATCACCGGAAATGCCAGCCCCGGATCTACGTACCCGCGAGACAGATAGATGCCTGCACTCGCCGCCGCCGTCACGCCGATCATGAAATTGCTGGTCGTAGTCGATACCTTGAAAGGGATGCCCATGATCTTGTCCATCGCCAGCACCTTCACGGCGCCTGACCCGATGCCCAGCAACCCCGACAAGGTACCCGCCCCGAGCATCGTCGCGAATCCCGCCCGAATCCGATCGACGCGATACGAAGTCTTGCCACCCTTCCCGTCCGGATAGTCCGCCGACATTCCAAGCTTGTCGGACCAGGGATTGTCGACCTTCTTTTGCCTGTGTGTCTTTTGATTCCGAGAGACCCACGCCGAGTAAATCAGGACCACGCCAAAGATCACCGCGAGAACTCGCGTCGGCACCCGTGTTGCCAGGAAAGCTCCAAACACCGCTCCAACGGTCGTCGCAACTTCGAGAAACATCCCGATCCGCACGTTTGAATAGCCATCGCGAACATACGCAGCCGCCGCTCCGGAAGACGTGGCGATCACTGAAATTAGCGACGCTCCAATGGCATATCGTATGTCGACGTGGAACGCCAGGGTGAGTAGCGGGATAAGCACCACGCCACCGCCAAGGCCGGTCAGAGCGCCCAGCAGACCGGCAAGGAACGACCCAAAGAATACGAGAGAGGTAAATGTGAGAAATGGCATCCGGCCTCCGCATGATTATTCCACGGACGCCAAATAACGAATCATCCCTTCAGCCGTATGATGCGAACGTCGCGCGCCACTTCGCGAGACAGATCGTAGGCCTTCGAAGAGCGGCCGATACTGACAGAATAGCTGTCCGACGACGAGTTCTTCCTCACCCTCAGACGCGCGCCCGGCGTAATGCCGCACGCCTCGATCAGCCTCAGATTGTGCGTGTCCTGATCCGAGACGCTGTCGATCACAAAGATGCCATCTTCAATCACATCCGCCAGCAGCATGGACTCCCGCGCAGTCATCTCTCCCTCCATGCTGGGAATTGAGTGCCCGTGAGGATCAATCTTTGGATGCCCCAGCTTGGCCGCGATCCGTTCCTCAAATCGCTCCGAGATGAAGTGCTCGAGCCGCTCCGCCTCTTCATGAACCTCCTCCAGCGGATAGTCGAGCACCTCGTACAAGAAGGTCTCGATGAGCCGGTGATGGCGCACCACCTCCAGTGCACGGCGCTTACCGGCCGGCGAAAGCTGCACCCCGCCATGTCGCTCGTAGTCCACCAGCGTCGCCGTCGAACCAGATAGCTTCTGCAGCATATTCGTCACGGAAGCAGGGGCTATGCGAAGTCGTTCGGCGAGCGATTTGATGGTCACGCGACTCTCCTCACGCCCTCCCAGCGTCAGGATGGCCTTCAGGTAGTTGTCCACCGATTCGGTGTTCGCGCTGGCCTGCTTGCCTGGTGACATAGCGATCTCCAATCCTTGTTCCAGTTTGACTCAATTCTCTAATTTAGGTATACCTAATTGGTAGGCGAGCCTAATTTTTGAACCATTGATGTCCCGCCGGCTTCCCCAAGTTCTCGTTCTCCGCATCCATCCAACACGCGCGAACTTATTTTGCACAGGAGCTGAATGCCCGATCTTCCTTCATCGCAGTCGGAGCCCGCCACTGGAAAAAATGAATGGGGCGCGGCATCCGGCTCTCCGATCGCGGAAGGCTCAAAAATCGCTGGCGAGACTCAGAGGCGCGGCTTCACACCCAACTTTCATCGCAATGAGATGTGGAGTTACTTTGGGCCGGCGTTCGTCGCTTCAGTCGCGTATATCGACCCCGGCAACTTTGCCACTAACATTCTGGGCGGCACGCAGTTTGGATACCGCCTGCTCTGGGTGCTGCTCTGGTCGAACGCGATGGCGATGCTCATCCAGTACCTGTCAGCGAAGCTCGGCATTGTCACCGGCCTCACTCTACCGCAGAATTGCCGCAAACATTTCTCCCAGCCTGCGACGATCGGCCTCTGGCTCGCCGCCGAAATTGCTGCCATTGCCACCGATCTCGCCGAATTTCTGGGCGCCGCCATCGGCTTCGATCTGCTGTTTGGCCCGCTGCTCTACGCCCACGGCTTCAGCCCTAAAGAGTCTCTGCTCGTGGCCGCGCTCGTCTCCACGGTGCTGGTCTTCGCAATTCTGGCTCTGGACCTCGCTGGATTCCGCTGGCTCGAACGCGGCATCATGGGTTTCGTCGCCATCATCGGCGTTTCGTATGCGTTTGAGGTATTCCTTGTGCACCCCGACTGGAAGCTAGCGACCATCCACACGCTGCTGCCTTCGCTCGACCGCTCCTCCGCGCAGAACTTCCACAACAGCATTTATGCGGCCGTCGCTATGCTCGGCGCGACGGTGATGCCTCACGTCGTCTATCTCCACTCCGCGCTGGTGCAGCCGCGATTGAAAGAACTGACCGGCTCCACACTTCCAGCAACTGAAACTCTCGACAACTTGAAGGCCAGCAACCGGCTGACGCCGATTCCACGACGCATGATCCTCAGCAGTTTCCTGCGATACGAACTAATCGACGTGTTTGTCGCGATGAATGGTGCGTGGCTGATCAACTCCGCGATGATTCTTATGGCAGCGGTGGCCTTCGTGCACACCAGTAACCTGCAGCCCACCATTCAGGAGGCGTATCACACCCTTGGACCGCTGTTCGGGCGGGGCGCTGCGGTAGTCTTTGCCGTCGCGCTGCTCTGCTCTGGTCTTTCGTCTTCCACGGTTGGTGTGATGGCTGGACAGGTGATCATTGAGGGATTTCTCGATATCAAATTCCCCATCTTCCTGCGTCGCGCAATTACCGTAATTCCGGCGATCGCCATCATCGCTACGGGTCTGGACCCGCTTAGGATTCTCGTCCTCTCCCAGGTAGTGCTCAGCTTCGCTTTGCCCTTCGCGCTGATTCCGCTACTTCTGCTTACGGGCCGCCGAAACGTTATGCATAGCTTCGCCAGCGCGCGGCGCACGCGCGTAGCTGGATGGATCACAGTAGCGGTCATCATCACGCTGAACGGGGTCCTGCTGGGCCAGCTTGCTTTTGGGTTCTAGGCTGCAACGACGCGCTAGTCGGCAGCGGTCCCCCGCAGATGGGCGAATGCACAGCGCTCCACGCACGGTGGTCTCAAATTCACAGTCGAACGGCAGGACAAGCCGAATGGGCGAATCCTGACGTGACGATAGAATCCATCCCTACTTTGCCGGATACTCCACGCTCTCACCGGTTCGTCCGTTTGTCACCGAGAAGCTGGCGTCAATCCGGACAGTCAGCTTCAGGTAGTTTCCTGCATCCGGTCCGGGAAGATTCGCGATGTGCGATTCCGCAACATTATGCTTTGCATCGCTTCCTTCCGCCGTGTGCAACTGCCACAAATCCTGCAGTCTGGATGAACCTTCAATCGTCTCGAAGGTTGTCGGTGCACCGCCCTTATGCGTGCCGTTATCCATAATTGCGACGCGCGGCGCAATCGCATCCACCAGCGCAGGACTGCCGCTATTGATAAGCCCATGATGGGAAACGATATACACATCCACCTTGCCTAGTTTGTCCACCGGGCACATCAGTGGCCGTTCCTTCGCCCAGGTCAGATCCCCGAGGTCGAGAATCCGAAGCCTGCCAAATGTAATCATCAGTCCTACCGAGCGGTCGTTCTCGGTTTTCTCCACCTCCTTGATCGGGGAAGCAGCACAGGCAGTATTTTTAGCGCCCCCGCCAGCCAGAGGTTTCGTGATCGCCTCGCCATCTGCACTGATCACTTGAACACGCATGGCCTTTACCGGAAGCAGATCGCCTGGCTTCACCACCAGATGCTCCGCATGCCCCTCCGCCAGAACCTTCTGATATGCATTCCAGCCTGCGACGGTTGCAGGATCATCTTCGCGATTGATGCCATGGTCGATGAACCGCCCCACTGGAACCATCGCCACCAGTTGAGGCAACCCGCCCACGTGATCGGAGTGATAGTGGGTCGTTACCAGGTTGTCAATCTTGGTCACGCCAGCCAGCTTGCAGATTGCGGCGATCCGCGTTGCATCGCGCGGCGCGTTCGGGTTACTCGCGTCCGGCGAACCGGTATCTACCAACAGACTCTCTCCATCGGGCATCACGAACAATGTTGACTGCCCACCTTCCACGTCCGCGAAATATACCTTCAGGTCGGGTGAGCCACTGACCACTCCGCCGGATGGGTCATGATGCGATCCGCCACCTTGTCCAGCTGCGGCCAGACTTGCTGCCATCAAAACCGCCAGCCCAACGCCCCGCATCATCCCTGTGCGCATAGTTCCCCTCAAGTCGCGGTCATCCCGCTTAATTCCTGCCTGCGTGGGCATCATCGCACAAACAGCCCGCCATTTTCTTCCGCCCCGCTAAACCAGTTGGAGCGCGCCACCGTATACTCCCGTGATCGCCCGCAGCTAGGAGAAACCATGACTACCCGGAGAACCCCAAACTTGACCCGCGCGCTCCTGCTTGTCGCAGCGCTCATTCCGCTCTCCGCCTCATCCTCGCACGCCCAGATCTCCCACAGGGGTCCCGTCAACTCAATCGCGCTGTCCCAGACAACCACTCCATTCGACGTCATCTCCATCAAACTCCATGATCCTGCGACGGATCTCCCCGACCAGCAGTCCTACAACATGTCGATCCACGACGACATGTTCACCGCAAGCAACGTGCCGCTGGAAATGCTCGTCAAGTTTGCCTACGACGTCAAGTCCGATCAGATCTCCGGTCTATCAGGTCCCGTCAGCTCCGCGCACTTCGATATCGAAGCCAAGGTGCTCGCGCCCGACGGCGGAGCGCCGCCCAAACTCACCGACGGCGAGATGCAAGGCAAACTCATCCCGCTGCTCACCGAGCGTTTTCGCTTCAAAGCACACCTGCAGCCAAAGGCCATGCCAGTCTACGATCTCGTCCAGCGGGGCAGCCTAAAAATTAGGCTCTCTCAAGAGGAAAGAAAAGACTCATCCTGGAACATGAACGGACATGACACAACCATGGTTCTTACCGCGAAGAGCGTGTCCATGGCCGACCTCGCGCAGGCACTCGCAGACGAAGTCCACCGCGAGGTCATCGATAAGACCGGCCTCACCGGCTTCGCAGACATCACCCTGAAATGGTCGGACGACGTCGCGACCGAAATAGGCGGCCCCAATGTTTTATCTATCTTCACCGCCGTTGAAGAGCAGCTTGGCCTGAAACTCCAGCCATCAAAAGGCCCCGTCAACACTCTCGTCGTCGATCACGTAGAAATGCCTACCGAAAATTAGGCATCGCAGAGATCAACGGCGGCCATCGCTGGCCGCCGTCTATGAACCCGTAGTCACTTAGTCTTTCCCGTGTCCATGTCCCTTTCCATGGCCACCGCCCTCATCCCCGCCGTCTCCGCGCTTGTCCCATTTGTCTTCGTGTTTGTCCCACTTGCCTTCGTGTTTGTCCCACTTGTCGCCATGGTCCTTGTAGAGGCCATACGCATGCCCCGGGGGGCCACCACGCTCAACGATCACTTCGCGCTCAAACCCCTCGGGTGCGTAGTACACCTCAGGACGTCCACGATTTTCCTCGTAAAACTGCCCAGGCCGGAAAGAAGCCTGGCGCTCCACATCGTATTGATAACGCAGCGGGCGCTCGTGATCTTCATGCATCGCAATCAGCTCTGCCACAAGCGGCAGTAGCATAATCCCACCATTGCCACCGTTGTAGCTGATGCGTACGCTCGGATATGCCGGCTCCGGCTGGTCATATGCATAGCGCATCATGTCCGGGTCCACCCGATTTTCGGCATCGTTGTAGTAGAACTGGTCCCCGTGCCAATAGCCGCCACGGTATCCCCTTCCGGCATATCCGCCGCCGTACGGCACCCCCCCATAAAATCCAACATGCCGTCCCCAGTAGCCCGGATGGAATTTGTACCGAGGACCTTCAGCGCCCCAATATCCGGGCGTCCACAGTGCTCCGGTATAAGGAGCGGGAACCCAGGATCCCGGAACCCAGTAGTATCCGCTCGGGGAATGTTGCCAGTAGCCAGGGGTCCACAGCGTATTCGGTCTGGTGGCAACCGGCTGTGCATAGTCGGGCAGTGGCGGAGGCGCCTGATCTGCGTAGTACCCCCCCTGCTGACCGGATGCGTCTTCCGGATACTGCTCTCCCTGCTGATACGGCTGCGAGCTGTCACGCGCATCCAGCACACGCGCTGGGAGTGGCCGCTGGTTGGCCTGCTGCGCGCCCACCGGTGCCATATTTACGTTCGCGGGGTCATTCGCGTAGGCCGGACTCTGAGTGAGGCTAGCCGTATCGGTCTTCTTGCATCCTGCCGCGCCCAATAAAAGCGCAAATCCAACAATTGTTACTGAGCACAATAAGTCTCTTTGCAAAACATCACCTCGAAAATCTTCTCTCCCAATAAGATGCCGATTACTCTGAAATGCCAAACTATCAGGTCAGATCATCTCCGATAATTCTGCTTTGACAGAGTTGGCGATAAGGTAAAATTGGTCTCATGAGTCAGCGCTCCTCTTCTCATACGAGCCACCTCAAGCGCTTCCGCCACGGCCGCCGCGATCGCGGTCGCACTTAGTAAACTGAGCGGTTGCTTCTGACCCAATCCCCACACACCTAGAAATTTTGATACGCTTTTCTTGCCCACCGACTTGCGCCCCGCGCGCGCTCGGCCCTCAACTCGCGCCCGGTGCACATCCCCCGGCTCTACGCTCCTGGAGAAAATAAGATGACCGCACACCTCGATTCCTTCCACAGCGCCGCAACCCTGACTTCCAGCGGCACCACAGTCAACATTTTCCGTCTGCAGGCGCTATCAGAATCCTCCGCCAAAACGAACCTCTCCCGCCTTCCCTTCTCGCTCCGCATCCTGCTCGAAAATCTGCTTCGCCACGAAGATGGCCGCACCGTCACCGCCGATGACATTATTTTCCTCGCAAACTGGGATCCGAAAGCTGAACCCTCGCGCGAGATCGCCTACATGCCTGCCCGCGTGCTGATGCAGGACTTCACAGGCGTCCCCGCTATCGTCGATCTCGCAGCAATGCGCGATGCTATGCGCGCCCTCGGCGGCGACCCGGAGAAGATCAATCCGCTCCAGCCCGCCGAGTTGGTCATCGACCACTCCGTCCAGGTCGACGAGTTCGGCAGCGTCAACGCCTACGACCTCAACGCCGCGCTCGAGTTCTCCCGCAACCGCGAGCGCTACGCCTTCCTCAAGTGGGGACAGACCGCATTTAACAATTTCTCCGCCGTCCCTCCCGGCATGGGCATCTGCCATCAGGTTAACCTCGAATATCTCGCGCGCGTCGTCTTCACCACGCAGCCCATGCATAGCATGGACGCGGTTGCCGTCGCAGGATCGAAGGCCAGCACGGAGAAAAGTCAAATCTTCGCTTACCCCGACACCCTCGTCGGCACCGACTCCCACACCACCATGGTCAACGGCCTCGGAGTCCTTGGCTGGGGCGTCGGCGGCATCGAGGCAGAGGCTGCCATGCTCGGCCAGCCCGTCTCCATGCTTGTGCCGCAGGTTGTCGGCTTCCGCCTCACCGGCAAGCTGAAGGAAGGCACTACCGCCACGGACCTGGTCCTCACCGTGACTGAAGCTCTGCGAAAGCATGGTGTCGTCGGCAAGTTCGTCGAGTTCTACGGCCCCGGCATCACCGAGCTTCCTCTCGCCGACCGCGCCACCATCGCCAACATGGCACCCGAGTACGGCGCAACCTGCGGCATCTTCCCAGTCGACAA
>JANYLK010000078.1 GCA_025357875.1 Granulicella sp. | reverse complement strand
CTTGCTGGCGAGTATCCAGCAACCTTCAGGTCCTGTCCGCTCACTCACGGGCTTACAGCTCTCCAGCTTCGGTGTCTGGGCCGCAAGCGCTCCCGAGAACAGCAGCAATGCCAGTGATGTCCGGCGGAATAGTGTGTGCTCGTTCATGGTCGCTAGTTTTACAGATGAGGCGTAAGGATTCAAGCTCTTCTTCAGTAGCCCGTCCAGACTCGAAAACTCTCGGTTCAATGCGTGTGCAGCGCTCGCACCAGCATGAACTCAAATCCTGAGAAACGCCGTCGTCAGTTCTGCCCGGATTGTCGGCTATCCGGAAGTTAGGCCTGAGACGATTCTCGCCGAGTGCGAAATCTCCAATGCACTCACCGATGGCGGATCGGCTTCGTTCAAGTTGCCCCTGTCGGAGGTGAAGTTGAGCGCTTTGTATTCACGGTTTAATCCCGAAGTGAATGCTCAATCTCCTCCCAGACGATGCGGACGAACTCCACGCTATCCCGCACCTGCTCTCGTAGTGGAACTGTATTGGAACTGAGATATTTCGCCTGTCGCAAGCGGAAGGCTGCGATGCGACAGGCGTTCTCCAACCACCAATCCTTCGGCGGCTGGGAGTTTCCCGGCGATGTAATGTGTTCGCTCATCTAGTGGAAGTCGTGGGACTGCGTTGGGGCTGCGGTGACGTTCAGCTCTTCGATGTGCCTGGCTCGGATGTGGATGACCTTATCGACGTTTTGCAATGTCCCTTCGACCAGCAGGAAGCGAGCATACGTCACCAGTGAACGGTTCCGCTCGTATAGCTCTGGATCAATGATCGCGTTGGCGATGCCGGTTTCATCTTCGATGGAAAGGAAGATGAAGCCGTGGGCTGTGCCGGGGCGCTGTCTGACAATGACGCAGCGGGCGATGCGAGCCTTTATTCCGTGGCGAAGCATTCGGAGATCGTCGGCGCGACTGACGTTCATGTTCCGTAGCTGGTCGCGGCAATGTGCCATCGGGTGACGGCCTACGGTGACACCCGTTCCGGCGTAGTCGGCAACCATGCGCTCTTCGGGGTTCATGGCCTGCAATGGCGAACTCTGCTCCTCGTCTTGATCCAACGATTCAAGGAGCGGCCCTGCCTGCCGTCCTGCTCTTTGGACTTGCCAGAGGGCATCTCGACGATGCGACCCTTCCCCAATCGAGTTGAGCGCACCAACCTCGGCAAGTGTGGCGAGGTCGGCACGAGAGAGGGACGGTACTCGACGTGCGAGTTCTTCGATGGAAGCAAATGTTCGTTTCTTCCTCGCGGCCTCAAGTTCTAAAGCGGCTTTCTCTCGAAGGCCACGGGCAAAGCGAAGGCCAAGACGGAGCGAAAACGAACCGTCTTCTTCGCGCTCCAACGTACACGGCCAACTCGACCGCATCACGTCGATGGGCCGCACTCGAAGTCCGTGACGCTGCGCGTCTTTGACGAGAACGGCGGCGGAGTAGAAGCCCATTGGCTGGTTGTTGAGGATGGCGGCGGTGAACGCTCCGAGGTAATGGAACTTGAGCCATGCACTTGCATAAGCAATAAGGGCGAAGCTGGCCGCGTGGGACTCAGGAAAGCCATACAGCGCGAAAGAACTGATCGACTGGATGATCTCTTCCTGGGCCGTGATCCCCACTTGATTTTTATCCATGCCCTCGCGGAGTTTGATCTCCAAAGCTCGCATCTTGTCGGCAGAGCGACGGCTGCCAAGTGCACGACGCAACTCTTCCGCTTCACCTCCAGTGAAGTCCGCGATTGCCATGGCGATGCGAAGCAACTGCTCTTGAAAGAGCGGGACGCCGAGAGTCCGTCAAAGCACCGGCTCCAGTAGCGGATGCGGATAGGTAATCTCCTGTCTTCCTTGCCGCCGCTCCATGTAGGGATTCATCATCTTGCCGACGATGGGGCCGGGGCGGATGATTGCGACCTGCACTACCAGGTCATAGAACTTATCCGGATTGTTGCGAGGGAGCGAGGCCATCTGCGCCCGCGACTCGACCTGAAACAATCCGATGGTGTCGGCCTTGCGTAGCGAGGCGTACACCTGCCGGTCGTCGTGTGGTATCTGTGCGATGTCTACGGTCGTCCCGTAATGCTGTGGAATCAGATTGGTGCAATCCTTCAGGACAGCCATCATGCCCAGGCCCAGCAGGTCTACCTTAATGAGGCCCATGTCGCTGACATCTTCCTTGTCCCACTGGATTACGTTGCGGCCTGGCATACTCGCCGGTTCGATGGGAACAACGGAAGGCAATTGTCCTTGGGCGATAATCATGCCGCCTGAGTGCTGCCCGAGATGTCGCGGCAAATCGAGCATACGAATCGAAAGCTCAAGATATTTGGCGATGCGAGGATGCGCGAGGTCGAATCCCGCAACGCGAAACTGTTCCTGCATCGTGTCGGTCGCACCCTTCCACTCCCATGCACTGACGAGTTTGGTTAGGCGGGTCAGTGTGTCTTCGTCGAAGCCCAGCGACTTGCCTACCTCGCGAGCTGCCGACTTCCCTCGATAGGTGATGACGTTGGCACACATCGCGGCTCCCAACTGACCGTATCGGGTGTAGACATACTGGATTGCTTTCTCGCGGTCTTCTCCCGAAGGAAGGTCCAAGTCGATGTCCGGCCACTCGCCGCGAACCTCGGAGAGGAAACGCTCGAAGAGCAGTTCCATCCCTACGGGGTCAACGGCGGTGATGCCGAGTGCGTAGCAGACGGCGGAGTTGGCGGCGGAGCCTCGGCCCTGGACGAGGATGCCGTTCTTGCGGCAGAACTCCACGATGTCCCACACGATGAGGAAGTAGCCAGCGAGTCCCAGCTTGGCGATGAGTGCAAGCTCTCTTGCCACTTGTTTCTCTGCACGTTTGCGAAGGCTGGCGCTGCTCTTTGCGCCGTAGCGATTGAGCACTCCCTCCATAGTCCTTTTATAGAGAAAGCTGTCCATCGTTTCGTCGTCACCCACCGGGTAAAGCGGAAACTGATAGCCCATGTCCTTCATCTCGAACTGGAGGCGCGATGATAGTTCGCGTGTCTCGGCGATGGCCTGGGGTATATCCCGGAATAGTGCGGCCATCTCGTGAGCTGGCCGTAGGTGGCGGTTGGCGTTGTGCTGCAAGAGCAGGCCCGCGCCATCGAGCGACGTGTGGTGCCGGATTGTCGTCAGCACATCTAGCACTTCTCGCTCGAACGTAGTCGCCATGTTCACGCCGTTCGTTGCAAGAATTGGAAGTTGAAACTCCCGCGAGAGTGAGAACGCCGCATCGTTGCGAGCCTCCTGTTCGCGGATGCGGTGGCGTTGCAGTTCGACGTA
>JANYLK010000066.1 GCA_025357875.1 Granulicella sp. | reverse complement strand
CTCGACAAGGTGAACCGCGCGGAAATCGTCCACGTGCTGTATAGGGTCATCCAGCACCAACGTGTTAAAACGGCACCAGGGCCTCGATAGTGCTACTGAGATCAGGAAGGCGAGGCCTGTGGCCCTACGCTGACCACTGCTGAAAAGAAATTTTATGTTTAGATCGTCATCCACTCGAAGGCTAAGGAACTTCCTGACATCCCCTCGCACTGCGTAGCTGATGTTCTTCCAGTCGATATGTGGCCGGAGTCTAACGTATAGCTCTATGAAGAGTGGTCGAATTGCAGCCAGTCGTTCTTCAACTGCCTCCGCGCCGATCCGCTTCAAAGTGTCTACGGCATCTTTGATCTGTTCCTCAACGCGCCGTGCTTTCGTTAGCTGTTTTTCAGCGGCCGACCCGGCCAGCCTTGTCGCCTCAAGATCTCTTTCAAGATCTACGATCCGCTCAGTCTGATCGGAAACTGCGAGCATCCGACGATGCTGCTCGATGTTCGAAAGGCGATCCCTAATGGTTTCTGTTTCTATTCGAAGCTCCTCTGCAGAGAGGCCAGAATGCTGCGGACTGAGCCTAAGCACCTCAGCTTGGAAACTATCCTCTTGGCGATGAATCGTATCAATCTCGGCTTGAACTCTATCCTGTGAGGCCCGGGCAAGATCTAGTTCATTCCGAATCCTCTGCTCATCAGACCGAAGCTGCCTTTGCTTATCTACGGCTGAGGCAATTTGCGCACCGTGAGAGACCACCTCAGCTCGGAGTTCTTCTAGATGACTACGAAAGCTAGTCTCATCGATATTGGAACCACACAGAGGGCATTGATCAGATCGTCGCCCCACTTCACTTCCCGCTTGATGAATCAGGGCAAGATTAGAGATGAACGCCTCTGAACTTTGTATGGCTTGTAAAGCCTCGGTACTTGCTGCCAGGTCCGCGTCACTCGCTAAATGTGCGGCCGTAAGCTTACTGACTTGTTTCGCTAGAACGGCGCTCTTAGAAATGGCGCCTGAAGTCTCAAGTGCCCGCCGCCGATCCGCAAGGATAGTAGCGGTTGACAAGAGACTCGACAACACTGTGGCTCTACTGCGGAGTTCTCGCATTTCACGATCTGCCGCCGCTATCAAGTCTTCTAGCGAGGCGTTTGGCAGCTTTATTAGCTGGCGTAATCGGGTTTCCGCACCCTCAGCAGTATCTCGTTGCACAGCGTGGCCCTTTGCGGCGGAAAGCTGCTCAACTCTATCTTGGATCTGACTACGAACGCGCTCGTAATCTCGCTTTGCTTCGTCTGCTCGCATTTTGAGCAGCTTGGAAAGATCAGCTAGCTTCGAATCGACCTTTGCTGTGCTTGCCGCACCGACTGCCGATCTGACGAAGGCGAAACGGTCCGTTTCTGGGAGATCGACACTGTTTTTTGCGATGAATTCATCTCTTATGATTGAGGTCCGACACAGCTCCTCCAATGTACTCTCAGGGTTGAGCGTTGTGTTACACAGGAGATCGAGCATCTCCGGACCGTTCTCGATTGTTACGCCTCCAGGCGTGCGAGTTTCGATTGCTACGCCTTCCGGCTTACGCGTAATGATCGTGGTTTGGCCGGTGTCATCCACAAGCCGTAACCGAACATAACGATCGGTTGCTGGTTTGCTACCTCGCCACCACTCGTAAGCTGAAGATTTTTCGCCCTTCTCGCCAGAGCCGTCTTCATACTTTGAGATACTTCCTGCAATGGCGAACTCGATTGCGTCAAGAATGCTGCTCTTACCGGAACCGTTTGCCCCTGTGAGCACCGTGAATCCGGTCGAAAAGTCCAGAGCTAAGTGTTGGCGTATGCCCCGGAATCCGCAGATTTCAATATGTTCTAGTCGAATCATTGAGCATCCCAAAGGACTTCGAGAAGTTCTGCTGCCGTGGCATCACCTTCTAGAGCCCGGATCGCTTGTGGAGACCAGCTTTCCAGTCTAGTCGAGAGATCAAGAGCAATGGCGCCGGAGGGGGCTGCACGATTCTGAATTGGAAGAATTGGGAGGAGAGCTCTTTGTACGTCTCGCTGGGTTGCTACCCCATCCGCAATAAGTTTACGCGTCAGAGCCAAGTCTTCCTCAATTTCGACAAGGGCAGGCTTCTGAAGTTCTGGGGCTGTTTCCGTGCATAGAAACACTGCATAGCAGTTCCAGGCCTTCATGTTGGCCCGCCGAAGAGCGCCTGCATTCTTTTGTATAAAGAGGGTCTGTTTATCCTTCCAAGTCTCCAGAAGACGTTCCACTGTGTCGAAGAGAACAACAAAACCAAATATTGACTCGTCTTCGAACAGAAGAAGGTCCTGATCGTATTGCGACATCCGGCATCGGTATCCGGCGCTTTTTAAGGCTGCTTCAATATCCAGAAAGACCATCTCTACTCCTCACCTGACGCTGCTAAAGGCAAACCGACGGGTTCCTCACCGAGTGAGGACAAGAACTCGCGGGCCTCTATTTCTGTCATCCACTCGCCTGACAGTCCTGGTCTTACAAAAGAGTCAGACTTATTCCCGCGAGCGACGCTGTCGGGCAGGGGAGCGGTGTTATCTGCTCCTACACAGACTACGAGGTCGTCCGAGATCAACGAAGGCAGAGGAGCATATTTC
>JANYLK010000015.1 GCA_025357875.1 Granulicella sp. | reverse complement strand
CCACTCACACATTCGGGTGCCCCATTCATGACAGTCTCATCGTCATGAGTGGGGTCCAACTAAGATCAACCCTCGAACGTACTCCAAATCACATCCTCAACCCCGTTCAAGACCGTAATCTGGTTCCGTGCCAAGCCGCCTGAAGCGTTACCAAACCGAAGGCCACTACCATTTCCTCACCTTCAGTTGTTACCACCGACTCCCCTACCTCAGCGACGACCATTCCCGCACGGTCTTCCTCGACACACTCGAAACCCTCCGTAAGCGTCACGAGTTCTTCCTCTTCGCCTACGTCCTCATGCCCGAGCACGTCCACCTGCTTCTCACCGAGCCGAAGCTTCAACGGCTGGACAACACGCTGCGTGTCCTAAAGGGACAGACCTCCAAACTCCTCAGAGGCACCCGCCCCCAGTTCTGGCAATCCCGCTACTACGACTTCAATGTCTTCACACAGAAGAAAGTCGTCGAGAAGCTCCGCTACATCCATCGCAACCCAGTCGAGCGCGGCCTCGTCGAAAAACCCGAGGACTACAAGTGGAGCAGCTTCAACCACTGGTCAACCGGCGAACGCGGCCCCGTCGAAATCGAATCGCACTGGACCTGGACCCGCCGCGAGCGCGCACAGACCCCACTCATCGCGAATACAACCACGATGAATGGGGCACCCAACATAACCGTGGGTGCCCCATTCATGACAGTCCCACCGTCATGAGTGGGGTCCGGAAGCCCACCTAAATCAAGTGTGATCCAGATCACATCCAGATCACCCAGCCACCTATATCCTCAGGTCTAAGGTACAGACAGAATCCACCAGCCCCAGGCTTGTGTCTCTCCAAAACCAGCATTAGAGGGCTCCAAAGAAACCATAACTCCAGCGTTTTGAAGATCCTGCAAGCTATCTCGTTTGTTTTCAAGATCTTGAAAATTGAGCCTCCGGTAAGTGGTTTGTTTGGAAGATTATGCAGGAATCGATACCCAGGGGGGTACACCATGCCGCAGCCAATTCCAGACCTGTCTCGTGACCAGCAATGCCACCACTACCAGGCTCCAACCGGCCAGCGCTGCGGCTCGCCCGCCATGAAAAGCGAGTATTACTGCTATCACCACCTCGTGAAGACCAACTACAAAAAGAACCACCGCGTCCTCATCGACCCCGAGATCACCGGCATGGAGATTCCCCCCATCGAGGATCGCGCCAGCATCTTCATCGCCCTCGCCGCCGTCGTTCACCGCCTCGCCGAAAACACCATCGACACCCGCCGCGCCGGCCAGATGATCTACGGCCTCCAGGTCGCAATGCAGGCCCTCCCGCCGCAGCCTGCACCTTGGCCCCAGGCCAGGCCCGCAGCCGAAGCATCGCCCAACGCATCTTCTACGGCAGTCCATTCGCCAGACTCGCCCTCCGACGAGGCCTCGGTAGCACCAAAAACCATTCCCATCACTAAGGAAAGCCTCCTCTACTTCCTGCGTTCGCGCCACTGCTACAACTGCAACACCGAGCTCTTCCCCGCCGAAGAACTCACCGAGCGCCGCAACGCCGGAGCACCGGCAGAGGTCATCGAAGAGTCCAGACACGCCCTCGCCGCGCCGCAGCACCCAACTCCCAACCCGCAACCTGCAACTGTAATCGCCACCCTCCACGCCGTAGCGGAGAATAGTCGCCCTGCCTGCAGTCACATCCGCAGTCGCAAATTGACCGCCCAAAGGTGTATAGTTTCGGGCTTATCCAACCCCAGGGAGATTTTCCACTTTGAAAGGAGAAAGTCATGAAGGTGAAGACCCTCGCATTAACTCTGGTCCTCGGTTTTGCCGGAGCAGCCGTATCACTCGCACAGAGCCCGCAGATGGGTACCTGGAAACTCAACGAAGCCAAGTCGAAAGTTCCGGCCGGCTTCATGAAGAACACAACCGTGGTCTACGAGATGACTGGCGACAGCGTAAAAGTGACCACAGAAGGAACTGACGCCACCGGCAAGCCGCTGCACACAGAATGGACGGGCAAATTCGACGGTAAGGACTTCCCCCTCACCGGCGATCCCAACGCCGACTCCCGCTCCTACACAAAAGTCAGCGATCATACTCTGTCCATGACCAACAAGATGGGCGGCAAAGAGGTCGTCAAGGGGCGCATAGTCGTCTCGGCGGACGGCAAAACCCGAACCCTGAAGACCAGTTCAATGGATTCGGCCGGCAAAAAGGTCTCCAACCTGGCCGTCTACGATAAGGAATAGTTCGCAGTAGCCCATCCCTACCCGGATCGGGTGCGGGTCCGAGTACCCCATTCATGACAGTTCCATCGTCATGAATGGGGTTCATTCATTGCGTGCGGCCTGAAGCTCAGCGACCGCTGCTCGCAGCGCCTCCACCTCAGCCTCAAGCGCAGACATTCGTGTCGCCAGCGAGCTCTCGGAACCCTGACCCGAGGCCGCAGAATCCGGTGCGCGAAACCTGTCCACGCTTGCCTCGCGAGCCGCAATCTCGACTGCGCCGCCCAAAAGATGCGCATATCGTGCCTCGCGCGAGCCCGGTTGTCGCGGCAACATTACCGCGAGAGGCCGCAAGTCTCGCGTCTCGGCAACTTCGCCGGCCGCTAACGGAACCGGACCCGCCGTCAGTCGCGCGAGCGTGCTCTCTACTCCTTCCAGACCGTCGAAGCTGTACAGGCGATCGGAACGCGAGCGAAGCTCTCCCGGCGTCTGCGGCCCGCGCAGAAACAGTAGACACAGGATCGCTGTCTCATCGCGCCGCAAATTCAGCACAGTGCGAATGCGGTGTTCGTATTTCGCTACACGACTATCGCGAACGACTGCGGTCAGGCCCAAGTCTTCCATGGTGTGCAACGCCTGTCGCACCTCTTCCTCGGCCAGGTCGAGAACAGGATCGCGGCTCGACCTTTGGTTGCATGCAGCCAGCAATGCATTCAGGGAAAGCGGATACGTCTCCGGGGTCACGATCTCCTTCTCTATCAATGCGCCGAGGACGCGAACCTGGATCGGATCAAGTGTCATATCTAAAGAGTGCCACAGCATCGAGCCGTTGCGACAATAAGATGACACGAACAGGGGAGGGACGGCACGCCACGTATTTGATAAACTGGAAAAGTGAATGGAGGAAGGTCAACCTCATTTGCATATGCGGATTCACAGCACGCCGACCCCGGGGAGAGACTTAACGGATGGTATTTGCAAAACGCGCAGCGGCGATAGCCCTCACGGCAATCATTTCAGTTGGATCCGGCACGCCTTCCAAAGCTGCAAACCTCCGCACGACCCACCTGGATTTCGCCGCCTCCACAAATTTACAGACTCAATATCACCTCCGCTTACATCATCTCCACACCGGCGAAGACATTGACGTGGTCTATCGGATTGGCGACACTTACCTTCCCGGCGCGCTCCAGCAGCTCGATCATTTTCTAAGGGATCATCGTACCCAGGACGTCAGCAGCTACGATCCGAAGGAGTTCGACGTTCTGCACGCGTTGATGACCCTGCTGGGCCGACCTAATGGAGTGATCGACATTGTCTGCGGCTATCGCACTCCATGGAGCAACAACTTTCTGCGGACTCGTGGCGGCACCACCACCGGCGTTGCCGAGCACAGCCAGCACATGCTCGCCAAGGCAATCGATATTCGCGTTCCGGGCGTCAGCACAGTGACCTTGCGCAACGCTGCCCTCGCGCTCCACGCCGGCGGAGTCGGTTTTTATCCGGTCTCGGAGTTCGTACATGTTGACGTGGGCCCGGTCCGCTTTTGGCAGTTCCGCTAGGCCACAACGCAAAGCAAAAGAAAGCCGCCCGACTCTTGCGAGTGAGGCGGCTTATGTATTTTATATCCACCTACGGTTAGAAGTTGAGGTGTCCTGCGAATTGGAAGTCGCGCGGACTATTTGCGATGCCTCCGATTTGGCCGAAGCTTGCCGATCCGAAGGTATTGCCTGGATTGGAAAAAGTCACCTTGTTCCAGACGTTCAAGCAATCCACTTCGAACACGAAAGTTCCAATATCCTTTGGCAGCGCAAAGCTCCGATGCACCGAGGCGTCGAGGTTCTGGTTCCCGGGATTTCTCAAGTTGAGTGGCTGCGTGCGTGGAGAATTGCCAATCAGGAAGACATTGCCAGTGGTTGCCGGCTTCGAGAACTTCGAAGCGTCGAAGTACGAGACCGCCGACTTGCTGCAACCGGGACCAATACCAAGATTGCAGGCCGTTGTGCCGTTAGGTCCACTACCGTAGCTACCGTTGATGCGAGCACTGGTTGCGCCGGACACAGTGTCTGGCATGCATTGCCCCTGCAGCGGAAAGGTGGTTGCCGTGCAGTGATTGGAGATGATGGCAGATGGAGTTCCCGATCCGTAAGTGTAGATACCTGAGATTTGCCAACCACCTGCAAGTGTCCGCATAAGGATCGAATCGCCGCCCATGTGTCCTTTTCCGAACGGAAGGGCATACACGCCGAAAGCATGCAGCACGGATGGTGCGGAAACAGTCGTCCATGAACGTTCGATCCGATCCTGATGCCAGTCGTGTCCGCCGCCGGAGAGCGCCGCTGCAGGGATGTCAAACCCGCTGCGGAACGTACCATCATCGCCGATGTTTTTGGAGTAGGTGTAGTTTACGTTGAAAGAAAGACCGTGACTCAGGCGTTGCATCAGTGTGATCTGAAGCGAGTGATAACTCAGATTGGCTACGTTCGAGCCCCAAATATCGTTGACTCCGCTGTACTGTGGAAAGGCAGTAAGGCCCTGCGCCATCGTCAATGTTGAAGCCGTTCCGTTTGTGCTCGCAGCGGCGGTCTGGAAGTAGGTCGGGATATTGATGCCGGCCATCACCTGCTGCGCTTTCTGGACGTTCGCAGGATTCGCCGGTGAAACCAGGAGCGCCTTCGAATTGGTTGAATCGAGCAGCGGGCCAAGCGCGGCCAGGTAGATGGGGTTCAATTGATTGGCCCAATATCCCCGAACATTGCCCCCTGTACTGAGGAAGTGCGATTGGTCACCAACATAATTGATCGACAGAGTCATGTCCTTGGTGATGCTCCGCTCGATGCCCGCGTTGAAGAAGGTGAACTCCGGCGCACGGCCGGAAATGTAGAAGTCGGCGAAAGTCACTCCTCCTGGAGTCGCAATTCCGCCGGCTCCGTTCAGATAATTGCCGGTGAAGATGGTCTGCGCTGCCGCATTCTGCATGGGGGCAGTCGGAAAGGCAAACCCTTTTCCGAACAAGTCCGTATTGGCCAGACCTTTTGCCGTGAAAGCAGCCCCGTTATTGAGATAGAAGGAGGGTCCCGCTGTGGCGCCGACGATCGACTCCGGCGTGGCATTAGCGGATTGGTTGAAGCCTGTTTGTCCGGTTCCGACGGCGTTGCCGCCGCGTCCTCCAACACCGCCAGCCTGGGAGTAGACTCGAGCAATTCCAACGCGGACAATCGTCTTTTCATCGAGAGCGTAAACCAGACCAACTCGCGGCCCGAAGTTCTTCCAGTACGTATGAACCGGCGTTCTGCAATTGCAACTAACGCCCGCTCCACCGTAGTTCCCGGCGAACTGTAACTCTCCAGGCGTTCCGGTAGCGCTGTTGGTCAGATTCGGGTTGAGAAAGCTCCAGTGGTCTTTCACCTCGTGATATGGCGAAAAATAGTCCCAGCGAATTCCCATATCCAAGGTCAGCTTGTTGTTCACCTTCCAATTGTCGGTAACATATGGAGCCGCCAGACGGTATCGTCCACCCGTCTCCGCCACCGCCTGTTGCAGCCCAAGTGACGGAGATCCACCCACTGCGCCAAGTAGGTAGCTCGCATAGGAATTGCCCGAGGATGAACTCAGCTGGTTGGTAAACAACTTCGTCTTTGGATCCACGCTGTATTGGGCCGTAGAGTTCGAGTTGAATGGTAATTCTACAAGGCTTGACGCGCCAACCGGGATTTGGCTGTTTATTTGCTCCCACTCATAGGTGAATCCTACGGTAATATCGTGCTTGCCCCTGATCCACTGTAGATTATCGAGAGCCGCGTACGTGGTGGGTACAACACTCTGGGTAGAGGCAGCAGTTCCCTGCTGTGTCCATGCGGTGAGCGTCGTGGTTACGCCCCCGGTCTGCCCGAAGGAAGCGCCCGGGAACTCCGTGGCTGCTTGGCCGGCCGGAACATTAGTGATGCCGAAGGCGCTCGGCTCATACTGAGTCAAGCCGTCAGTTGCAGCAGTCTGCGGTTGGGCGAACCGGGTAACGCTGTACTTGGCTTGGTTGATGAGGTGGTCGTTGATGGTATAGGTATCTTCTACGTCGAAGACCCGGGGAAAGATATTAGCAATGGTGCCTGCGGTGTAAGGCAGCGGGAGAAAACCATAAGCGCCGGCGCCTGTGCCTCCGGTTGAGTAATTGTTCAGATAATGAACCGCACCCATCGCGCCGATGGTTGAGAGCCTCTGCTTTGCGCTGAGATCGAAGTCCACGCGATAGTCCTCGACGTTATTGTCGAAACCGCTGGGAACTCCACCCAAGTAATTGTTCGTAAGAGCGCCGGGACTGCTCGGAGGAGGCAGAAACGAGGCCATCTTCTGAGTAATAGGCGAAATATAGCTTGCGGGAATCACGTTGTACGTCGGGATTCCATTTTTCAGCGCCTGGAACGGGGTCCGCGTGCAGACTGTGCCTACGCAACTGTTGCTGGTGGGATCGAAGATAAGAGCGGGGTTCTTACCCCCGGCAGATGGATCACCTACTAGCCCTGTGAATCCACCATTCCCGATTCCTCCCGGGTTGAGTTCGGTGAAGTCGCCCTGGTTCATCAACGTGGTGGGCACGGTAAACAGCGAAGGATTGGCGCCCCTGCGGGAATGAAATTTGTCGTACGCGACGAAGAAGAACAGCTTATTGGCTGTATGCGGAACGTGGCCGCCGAACGTGACCGAAAGCTCATTTTGGTGCTCTGCCGGCTTTTTCTGACAGGTTGCGCGAGGTGCATACGTTGTCGTTGTGGCTCCGACGGTGGTGGTCGTTGCCACAGGGCTGCACGGTGGATAGGCTGCGCCGGTAGCCGGATCGTTGCCGCCCTTCGTCAGCCACTTCGACGTAAAGCTCCAGGCATCGAACGATGTGTTGCGCACAAAATCCGAAACCTGACCGTGGTACTTGTTGCCACCGGATTTCATCGTGTAATTCGTTGCGCCCGCGCCTGAATACTCCGCTGGAGGTGTGCTGGTGATGACTTGGAACTGATCTACAGCATCCAGATCGACACCCTGGGACACCAGGCGATTGTCGCCTTGCTGATTGATGGTCTCAGCCGGCATGCCGTCTAGGTAGAGCTGGCCAAGGAAGTTCCCGGTCCCGCCGACGATCGGCACGCGCGTTCCTGCCTGCGCCCCCGGAGCCAGCGACGCAAACGCGGTCGCATCCCGCTGCGCATTGTTCATCTGCAACGGCAGCGCGGCGTAGGTGGTGTTCTCCACCACCAATCCAACCGTCGCATTCGACGTATCAAGTACCGGCGGCGCTGATGTCACGACCACCGTCTCAGTCGCCTCCCCAAGCGTCACCACCGGGTTGTATGACAACGGATTCAGCGCGTTCACGGCAAGATTGTCCTGACGCAGCGTCTTGAAACCCCTGGCCGCCACTTCGACGGAATATATACCTGGCGGAATTGGCGAGATCGTGTACGTGCCTGATCCCGACGTCGTGCGCTGCGTGGAAACATTGGTGGCTTTGTTGGTGGCGGTGACCGTCGCATCCGCGACAGCCGCACCGGTGACGTCGGTGATAGTACCGGTCATGGAGCCTTCGCCGCCAGTTTGCGCCTTGAGTGTTACCGGGGCTAGAAGGACGGAGACGAGAGTTAGTATGCAGAATGCTGCGACGATCGCGGAGGAGAACACGCGGTGGGATTGATTTGCTTTGTGGGTCATAAAGCCTCGTAAGGAGATCATGGAATACTTTCGACTTTTGTAAGCTCTGTGTTTAGGGTCAGCGAAAAGTATGGCCATTCCGGTATACATTTGTCAATCGAGAAATAATTTCCAAAACGCCTCGTGCGTATTGTCAATCACTTTGTAAGTGACCGTACTTCAGGTAATTTCCAGTTGTTCACGAATGATGCCTCCACCAACCTCCGTCGGCTTTATTCAACGCTCATAACAGCATCGACGTCTACAACCAGGGCGTCATGATCTACGTCCATCGAGTGCAATTTCAACGACTTGAGCGTGAGCGTGTAGCCAGTACTGGCGACCGATTGGAGTAGCAACTTCGCCATTAAATTTGCTGCGTTCACCTTCATCTGCGCGGGCAGTTTCCGGCCGAGGAACGGGACAAGCAGGAAGTTCAATTCCTTCGACTCGCTGAGCCGTTCAATCCGCGCATCACGGAAGCCTATCGACTCGCCTTCAGCATCCGGGACCACAGACACGTCGGCGTCCGTGTTGAGCGACACCCCAAGGCAGTTTCCACGCACCGAAGTTCCCAATTTTGCGCGGGTGTGAACGTGCACAACAACACGATCCTCTTTGAAGGATACGTGCGGATTCTCCGCGTACACATAACACGCCGTCGTTGCATCGCCGCGCATGTAGTAACGTCCGTCGGCCCCGTTGAACAACTGCGCACGCAAGGTCCGCTCCAGCGCTGAGGCGGAGACCTTTACCTCGATTGCGCGAGCCATTTTGTTCCCACACAAGCCAAGAAGAACGCACAAAGCCATCCGGCGGGTTAGACGTGTCATGTCTATAAAGATAAGACACACCAGGCCGTGCCGTACCCGCGTCTACTCGACGACCGGGCGCAACGCTGCAGCCGCGCTAAGCACAGAGACGGTAGCCGACTCCAGACCCGGCGAGGTCACAGAGACCGCAATCGACCCTGCCTGCCCACGCTGACTCTGCACAATGGCCATGCAGAGTCCATTGAACACGCTGCGTTCAGAGCCCTTGTCGGATTCGTGGCAACTGGCATCACCATTCCCCACACCAATCACCTTGGCTGGACCGTTCACCGAAAAAGTCACCTTGTTGTCCGCAAAAGGCACTGGGCGGCCCTGTGTATCCACGATTGCCACGTTCACCACCGCCAGATCCTGCCCGTCCGCTGCAATCTGCATCTGGTCCGCCATGACGAGGATCTTTGCAGCCGGTCCGGCAGTCTCGCGCTTGTCGGTGAGCACAACTTTGCCGCCTTTGTTCGCGCGCGCTTCGAGAACTCCAGGTGCGTATTTAACCTTCCACTCCAGGTGTCCGTTCTTCTTAACCAACTGTGACCCTATGCTGGCGCCATTCAAAAATAATTCAACACTCTCCTGGTTACAATATGCCCAAACCTCGATCTCCTGACCTTCTTTGCCCTCCCAGTTCCAGTGTGGCAGCAGGTGCAACACGGGCTCAGATCCCCACCAAGCCTTGTAGTAGTAGGCAGTGTCCTTTGCAAACCCGCAAGTGTCCAGAATCCCGAAGTGCGAACTGATGCACGGCCACTTGTAGGGAGTCGTCTCCCCGCGATAGTCAAATCCTGTCCACGCAAATCCGCCCGCCAGCCATTCGCGCTCATCGTAGAACGACCACCACTCCTCCGCCGTGTTCCCCCAGGGCGGCTTCTGGGTGTCGTACGCGCTCATATATCCGCGCTTCGTATCGTTGGCGTAGATACCGCGTGTCGCCAGCGTGCTCGCCGTCTCCGTGCCGATCATAGGCTGCTGCGGATGGGCCTTGTGATACGCATCGATCAGGTTGTCGTTGTAGTTGCACCCCTGTACGTCCACAACCGTGGAAACTCCCACGCCGCCCCATGAGTTGTTCATCGCCGTCGTCACAACACGCGATGGATCGAGCTTGCGTTGTAAGCGCTTCATCGAAGTCACAATTCTGGCACCGCGCGTGTTTCCCTGTTCCGGCTCTTCATTGGCCAGTGACCAGATCACAACGCTTGGATGGTTCCTGTCGCGCCTGATCAGCCGCTCCAACTCACTAAGTCCCTCAGGATTGGAGGACATCATCCTGGTCTCGTCCATCACCAGCATGCCCATCCGGTCACACGCGTCCAGAAACTCTGTGGTGGGTGGGTTGTGGGATGTCCTGCAACCGTTCGACCCCATCCACTTTAGCCGCTCGATCCGGTAAGCCTGTATTCGGTCCGGAATAGCCTCGCCTACACCAGCGTGATCCTGATGGTTGCAGGTGCCTTTAATCTTCACCTGTTTGCCGTTCAGCAAGAATCCCTTGTCCGCGTCGAACTTGACCGTGCGAATCCCGAACATGGTTGTTTCCTGATCGACCGCGGAGCCACCCACGCTCAGCGTCGTCACCGCACGGTATAGATTCGGCTCCTCGCACGACCACAGCGCGGGCCGCGCAACCGTCGCCTTCGTCATAAACACGCGCACGTCACCCGGATGAACAGGTGCCGTCTCAGATTCGGCCGCTGCCACTGTCTTTCCTGACGGATCCACCAGCGCGGTATGAATTCGAACCGAAACTGCAGTATCGCCCTCATTCATAACTTCAGTGCTTACAAATACGTTCGCCGGGTTTGCACTCGTAACTATTCCGGTTGCTTTCCCAAAATCAGTACGAACATAGTTGCCCCACTTCGCGATGTGCACCGGAGCGGTCTTCGTCAGCCATGCATGGCGATAGATGCCGGCGCCCTCATAGAACCATCCTTCGTCGAGCGAAGCGTCTACGCGGACCACCAAAAAATTATTGCCCGGAGTCTGCATCCCCGAACGGATTCTGCCCACCGCCGCCGCATCGGCACCGGCAATCCTCGCTTCATCTGACGCTATCTTATCCATCGCGGCCTTGTCAGCGAAGTTCGCGAAGTCTGTCAAGTCGAGATTCAGAGGCGCATATCCACTCATGTTTTCGGCGATGTAATGCCCGTTGAAGAACACCGTCGCATTGCGAAACATGCCGTCAAACTCCACGCAGATGCGGCGCGCCGAATCGATCTCCGGCAACACGAACTCGCGCCGGTACCAACCCACGCTGGTTTCTGGATATTCGCGGCCAAGCGCCTTGCCACCGTGTTCGACCAGTGTCGGATTATTAATAAATGGCAGGTCAAGCGCCCAATCGTGGGGGAGATCCACCTTGCTCCACTTCGAGTCGTCGAAGCGCGGTGCGGCCGGCCCATCCACACGTCCTGCCTTGGCAAACGTTCCCTCGCGGCGGAGTTTGCCGAATCCGAAATCCTTGTCAGGATCACTGGCATGGCCCAATGCAAATCGCCATCCGTAGTCCAGCAACAGGCGCTCGCGTAAACCATTCAATTGGCCCACCGGCACCTGCGCAGATACCGGAACCGCAGCCGCAAGTCGTGATTCGCCCGGCTCAGCCAGAAGTTCCGTGCCCGTCATTACACCGGCCGATGCCGCCAGCCCTACCTTTACCAGATCGCGCCGCGTCCACTTGCTCATTTCCCATGCCCTCGAAGCTTTATCGTGTTTGACGCGTGCATTCGACTGCCTTCGCTCGCCATCCACTCTACAGCTTCGCCGGTAACTATTCGAACTGTGGCAGATGCCGTACGTCGCCCGCAGGAACCTGCTCCATGGCGCCACCCGCCCTAACCCACGCCTTCAGACCGCCTTCAATCACCGTAGTCCGGCAGTTTTCCTTCTCCAACAAATGTGCCACTCGCACGCTGGTGGTGTCGCGAATACAACTGCAGTAGAGATAAATCTCGCACTCCGGAGCCATGAACTCCCGCAGGGCCGAAATCTCTTCCTTCAACCGGTGCGGCTCTACGCGGATCGAATTCTTGATCCGCTGCATCCCCGGATCGTAATACCCATGGCTGCGCACATCTGCGATGATCACCAGCCGGTTTGGATCGACGTTCTGCAATCGCTCATGCAGATTCACCGCGCTCACCTTACGCACCTTGCGATACGCTTTTGCCCTGATCAACGAGAACCCGTACATCGCCGCGTACACCAGCGCCAGGGCACCTACGCCAAACAGCATTGCGTGGCCGACACGCTGCACCCAACGCACAATATCCTCAATAAACGGGCTGAACACAAATCCAGCGAGCATCCAACCACTCACGTAGGCCAAGGCACCGACCGCGTCGAGCCGCAGAAACCGCAACATCCGCATACCCAAGCTCCCCGCCAGTGGAGCAGCCAGGCTCGCTAGGCCAGGCACGAACTTCGCAAACAGCAGCGTCTTCGGTCCGCGCCGGTAAAAATAATCTGCCGAACGGAAGATGCAGTTCTCCGTATCCACCGACACGCGGCACATTCCCGCCAGCAGCCACCAACCCGTGTAGCGACCCCCAAGATACAGCATCGTGTCACCTGCCACTGCCGCCAGCCACGCAATCGGCAGCAGCACCGACGCCGGCATCGGTACACCAACCGCCGTCAGGAACATCCCCAGCCCCACCACCGCGTAACCGTGATGCTCCACCACCCCGATCAGATCCATACGCCTCGCTTCAATTTCAAGCTACCTCCGACTGAGATGCCAAAAATCGAATCTCAGCGGAGCGTACCCGACAGGCCGCATTGAAAGTCGCCTAGAACTCCAGACGAAGCCCCATCTGCACCTGCCGCTCTCGCGCCTGGCTCGTTCCTGCCGCAGTGTACGCGCCAAAAGGCAGCACATTCAGGCCTTCGGTAGCAACCGTCGCCTTATCCTGAAACACCAGAGGCGTAAACCCATTCTCAGCCGTCCCGACCAGAAATGCCCTCTGCGTCACGCCTGAATAGTTCACACGATTGGTCACATTGAACGCCTCGACAGCGCAGCGCATTCGAACCGTCTCGCGAAGGTGAAAACTTCGGCTCAATCGCACATCCAGATTCATCGCATCCGGAAGCCGCAAAGTATTTCGCCCCACCGTAGGCAGCACCACCGACCCGCCCGACCCGTTAATGCTCTCGCGACCGCCGGCAAGACGCGTTCCCCCAAAAATGTCGTAGCTATATCCGCGCCCGCTCGTTTCGGAGAAGATGCCGGCCAGCGACCAACCATCCGCAAGCTTCCAAATCGTCCGTTCAGCAGTCGCCGACACTTCGGATCCAGCGCCTCTCACTCGCGGAGACCATACCGCCGTCGCCACCACGCGATGCGGAAAGTTAAGCGCCGACAGCCCTTTGTCGTACCGCACCGCGAATGGATCGAACTGCCCATTCGTCCGCGGCACCGAGCCTGAATTCTGTCCATAGTCGATCGCCTTCGACCATGTCCAAGCAACGCGAAACGCAAGTTGGCGCCCAATTCTGCCATAAGCCGACCGCCCCGAACCCGCGCCGCGTCGCGCCTCCAGGGTCAGCCCGTTGTAGCTCGCATTTGCGTTCGACACCACATCCGTCACCGGCCCAAAACTCGGACTCACACGCGACGTATACAGCGGGATCGCAAACGTCTCGCCGCCCTGTACGCCCACTGCGTGCGTCCCTCCCTGCAATTGAAACGTCCGCATCTCGGTCGATGGAGCGATATTGATGTCCATTGAATTCGCAAGTTGCCGGTCGAGATTCACAACATATTGCGCGCTGCCCAGCACGCCGCCACCAATCCTATGCTCCAGCGAAATCGTCCCCTGCTGCACCTCAGGCAGTCGAAATCTACGGTCGAACACCATTGCCGAAGTCGTCGCCGCCACCAAACCCGCCGGCGCGGCAAGATACGAGCACGGATAGCCGAACCCCACGGTTGTCTTCTGCGGACACACAGTCTCCGTCTTGGGCAGGATTTGCACGCGAGTCACCGAGCTGGCCAGCGCCGTATCCATCAGTGCCGCTCGGATCGTCGCACCTGGAAGCTTGCCGAAGTAGACGCCATACCCCACGCGAACTACGACGTGCCCTACGCCAAACGGAGCCCACACAATCCCCAACCGCGGCCCAAAATTGTTCCGATCCTCGGGATAGACTCCGGTCGCGCCCACCGCACCGAACACCGCATCCAGCCCGGTGTTCGGCCGCTGCGGTAGAGGCAGAAATTCATACTCATAACGCATACCAGCATGAATGGTCAGCCCCTGCGCAACTCTCCAGTCATCCTGCACAAAGCCTGCCCACTCCTGGGTCGGAAAACTCAAACTCTGCTGTCCAAAGCTTTGCGAATACGACCGGAAGCAGAAGTCATGCTTCACCGCGCCAATCGATGGACATCCGCCGTTCGGATACGCATTCACGTTGAAGGTGTAGTCCGTAATCCAGTCCACCAGGCCGCCTGCTTTTCCCCCGGTCACACCGCTGTCATAGCTAAACGTCCCCTCCACGTTGGTCAACGAATCCGTGAAATCAGTGAGCGCACTAAAGTCCCCGCCCAACTGCAAGAGATGCCGCCCATGCACCCATGCCATTACATCCGCAATTTCGATGCGGCGCTCATCGGGATACGCCTTCCGGCCCAGCGCTGCCGGTGTTCCGAACACGAGTCCCTGAGGCCCGATCGACACCTCCGGCGGCATTCCACCGGGTCCAATGTTCGGCTCCTGTGCCAAATGAGCCTGCGCCGTCTCATACTGCAACTCGTGTCCATACTGCACACGCACTTCATTGCTCAACCCGCTGTGCAGCACCTGGACCCACCGAGCCATGCCCGAATCAACTTGGCCGAAGCTCGATCCGATGCTCGCCACGCCGCGATCCACCACCGCGCCCGACCGTGCCCCGCCGGGAGAACTCCATCGCGCCCGGTTGTACTGAAGCACAACCCTGCTCCCTCCTCTATGAAGCCAGTCCACACGACCAAAGTTCACCGTCTGTTGCGCCGTCCTCGGCACCGACCCGGTCAGGCTATCCAGATAGTTCAGCGCCGCATTCGTCTGCGCCGGCCTCACTCCGCGATTCGCCAGCAACGCTGTCTGCATTGGCGTCAAAGTATAAAAACCCGCATACCCCGGCGCCGAGACTGCAGGGAAATTCCTACGCTGCATATCGAACGCATAAAAATAGAAAAGTCTTTGGTCTTTATCCGTGTCGATTCGTGCCGATCCATGTTCGTCTGGTCGCATCAACGGCCCGCCCACGCTTCCCCCGAATTGCTGCCGCAGATCTTTCGGCTTGACCACGGCACTCGTCGCCACGCCATCCGTATAATTCGACGCCACAGCAAACCGATCTCTCGCCGACCACGCACCGTCACGCGCCGTGTAGAACGCCATCCCGTGTAGCGTCTTGCCACCTGACCGCGACACCGCCGTGACCACACCTCCGACGCCGTGCCCAAACAGTGCCGATCCGTAAGTCGCTGCGCCGCTCTGTCCATGCACGCGAAACTCGCGCACGCCAGCTTGCGAGAACACGTACGAAGACCCTGCCCGCTGGCCTCCGTCAGCCACCGACCCAGCCCCACTGCCCACTCCCGAGGCCTGATCGCGAACAGTATCCGAACCGGTTTCCTCATCTTCGGCGACGCCTGCACCTACACGTGCGCCGGTAAAGCTCTCATCGCCGCTCGCCCCATCGATCTGCGTGCTGTTCTGCCCGGTCGCTACTCCACGAAAGCTAACGTCGCCTGTATCGTCATCCGTACTCGCCACGCTGTTCGCCCCAGGAAGCGTCAGCGCCAGCGACCTCCAATCGCCTCCATCCACGGGCAGGGTGGCCATGTCTTCCCGAATCCCCTCCGCGCTCGCTCCATTTGCCGTAACGGATTGCCCCGCCAACGCTGCCGCATGTGGAATCACGCGCGCTTCCACCTCCGTCACCTCACCCAACTGAACCTGAACTGTTTCGGGAAGTGTTACGACTTCGCCCGCAACCTGCACCGTCAAGCCATACTCGCCCACCGCCAAATGCACGATGAGAAATTCGCCGTACGAACCCGAAACCGCTTGCAGCGAAAATCCAGTCTCAATCTCGCGCACCACCACCTGCGCCCCGGCCACCGGGGAGCCGGCAGCACTCAGCACCCGCCCGCCGATTGCGCCGTCGGCCCCAGTCTGCGTCCAGCCCGTTTGTGCGATCCCCACCGCACCCAACGCGCAAATTACCCACGCTCGCGCAGCCGCGAACCAACCCACATATCCGCGACCACGATCCATCACCATCGACCCTCGTCTTAAACACAAGGGCCGCACGAAGTGACTTCGGATGCGGTCAGCGAATGCTAACCGAATCCATCTTCAACTTCACGCGCCCTCCGATACAACCTGCGGGAGAGAGATACAACGCGCTTCTGACTGCCACCCAAATCAATCGAGTGGAGGGCTGCGGGTCACACGCCCAATTCAGTTGGACTGAGACGAGACGTGAGGACCAGCCGAAGACTACGCGCCTTTTCCCAAATAGGGAAGGACGACCGTCACGTCACCTTTGCGGCTTAAAATAGTCGGGTTCCACCTGATCTATCTCCAATAAAAAAAGGCGGCAGCCGAAGCCGCCGCCCTAAGAACAACAGGTGGTTAGAAGTGGAATTTCGCGCCCACCTGCACCTGGCGCGGGCTGTAAGCAAGGTTGCTGTTGGAGTTCGTCGGTACGCCAAACAGGGGTAGCGTCGGGTTCGACGCGTTGGTGCGGAAGGTTAAGGTGGTCGTCGCCGGCTTCGTAACTCCGCCAGTCGTGGTCGGCTGCGTGGTCGCAATGGAGTACGCCGCGCTGTCCACGCTAGTGACGTTCTGATGATTGAGAATATTGAAGCTCTCAATCAGCAACTCCAAGTTGTACTTCTCCTTCATCATAAAATGTTTGGAGAAGCGGAAGTCCAGCACCGCCGTCTTGGGGAACTGGTAATGGTTGCGGCCCAGAACGTCGATACGGGCCGCACCGTTAGAGCCGTTCACACCGCCACCAATGGAGTTGGCAAGACCCGCGCTAGTGACAGCGTTGGTAGGCGAACCAGTAGTGCCGGCAGAGTAGGGCAATCCGTTTTGCTGAGCGAAGCTGGGTGAAAGTTGGTACTCGTTCAGCAGGTAACCCAGGAAGCCCGTGAATTTCTTGGGAGTTGTATAGATGGCATACAGCACGAAACGGTTGGGGACGTTCTGGTTGCTGTTGCCGTAGTCTGCCCGCGGATTCGCCGGGTCGACCTGGTCGTTGGTGTCGATAAAGGAGGAGTTGTTTCCGCCGTTGTCCAGCCCGTGCGACCACGTGTAGTTGAACTGGAACTCAAGGTTGTCGGTTAGGCGGTGCTTCAGTATGACCGCCAAGGCGTGGTAGGCGGTATTGACGCCGCTATAGATCCGAGTCAAAGCTCCGTACGAACAGTTGGGTCGTCCGTTGACGACAAACGGAGCATTGCCAGTTGGGTTGGGGCACGTCAAAAGCTTGGCATAGTAACGGGTCGTGTAGGTAGTGCCATTGGCCAGCGGTCCCTTGCCCGAGGTGTCGACGACGTTGTAGGTGAGCGTGCCGGACGCCGCCGGGAGGTTGTCGTCCACAAATTGCGGGAGTTCCCTTCCCAAAGCACCCAGGTAACTCACACCCAAGGTGGTGTTCCAACCCAGACTTTGCTCCAGTGTGAGGTCGCCCTGGTACACATACGGGTTCTGGAAGTTTTTATCGAAATAAGCTGCGGTGGCGGCACCCGCGGCACCCGGAGGGACAATCAGCTTCGGAAACGTGGGGGCTCCCGTGGCCGCGGGGCTGTTGAATGCGTACGTCACCTGGCTGACGGGGTTAATGCCATCCGCGCCAAGTGCGGTGTTTCCAGTGGCAGTCAACGCGCTATAGATTGTCGAGTTGATGACGCGTCCGTAGAACATACCGGCGCCCCCCCGCAGCGATGTCTTGCCATTTCCAAAAACGTCCACCGCGAAACCCACGCGAGGGGCAAAGTTGTTCTTGTCAGAGTGGAACGAAGCCGTCAAAGGTAAAGCGGGGTTGACCAGCGAAGCGAACGGCATCGGCAACGACTCGTAGTCGTAGCGCGCCCCAATAGTGAGGCTCAATCGCGGCAGTACCTTCCACTCGTCCTGGGCGAAGAAGCCGTAATCCCTGGTCGTGAACTCGAACGCCAGCGGACCAAGTGCCTGACTGAACGAAGTGTAGTGCTTTTGATACGTAGCGGCAGAAACTCCCGTCGGAGCTGTATTAGTTTGGGATTGGTAGAGATCCGTGAAGTAGCTTGCAAGACTGTTGTAGCTGAAGGTTCCGTACTGCGTTCGGAGGTTTTGGGCAAGGTCGTCGGTGTGCAGAATATCTACACCGAACTTGAGGTTGTGATTGCCCCTGTTGTAGTTCATGGTATCGGCGATCTGCCAGCGGCGCTCGTCGGGGTACCGGGCACGCTGCAGGAAGGTCGGGGTACCGAAGGTGGGTGCGCTGGTGATAGAAACCGACGGCGGCAGACCAAGTGGGTTGACGTAGCCGGTGGGGGTCTTGCTGATGTTGTTCTGTTCGTAAGGGGTGGGTACCTGCGCGAACTCATACTCGAAGTCGCGCCCATACTGGTAGCGGATTTCATTCACCAGGCTAGGGGTGATGGTGGTGTCGAGCTTGGCAATACCGAAGGTGAGCTTAACAAAGTCGTCGCCAAAGCTGCTTTTGCCCAGCGGATTGGTCGCCTGAGTCTGAATTCCAGCGGGCGATGCCCAGGTAAGGCGGTTGACTTCAAACGAAGCCCGGTTGCGCGAGTTGATCTGCCAGTCCAGCTTCGGGAAGAAGAGATTCTGGTCCCCGGTACGTGCCACCGGGCCGAGCATCGAGTTGATGCCTGCAATGCCGGAGGTGTAGTAAGTAGCCGCCGCGTTGTACTGCGCCGGAGTAACCGTAGCCGTCGTGCCGCCGTTGATGTTGACAGCCAGGTTGCAGGCAGCCAGGTCGATAGCGGAGGGAGCGGCGGGAACGGCGGTAGCGGTTCCGTTGCATGCGACGCCGGCAGGCAAAATAGTGTCGGGCAACGCATAGAAGTTGGTGGGGTTGCTGGCTACGGCCGTACCCGGGAAGTTTCGTTTGTACTTGTCGATGGCAATTAAGAAGAACAGCTTGTCACGGAAGATGGGTCCGCCGACTCCGCCGCCGAACTGCTTGCGCCAATCCTTGGGTTTGAAGACGTTCAGTGTGAAGGGACCACCCGTGGTGGCCTGCGTGGCAAGTTGGGTATAGGGGTTCTTAGTGCCCCATCCCGCATCGCGGTCACGGAAGTAAAGATCGCCGTGAAATTGATTAGTTCCGCTTCGTGTAATCGAGTTGACCACACCACCCACTGCCCGGCCGTACTCCACCGAGTAGTTCGACGTGTTTACCTGAAACTCCTGGATGGCCGACTGCGGCGTGGAGTAGCCAGCGCGCGTGCGCCCACGTTCTTCAGCAAAGAAGGCCTGGTTGTCGTCCGCACCGTCGAAGCTTACGTTGTTCTGCAGCGTGCTCTGGCCGCGGAAGCTAAGCAGGCCGAAACCATTCGAGTCGGCGACCACGCCCGGGGTCAGCAGCGCATAGCTCGACCAGCGGTAGTTGTTGACCGGTAGATCCTGCAGGACATGCAGGCCGATAACATTCGCGAAGTCAGGCGAGGTGGTATTAATTGCCGGCACTTCGCCAGTCACCTCCACCGTTGTCTCCGATCTGCCCGTTGGCAGGATGGCCTCAATATTGGTCAGCGCGCCCACCTCGACCACCAGGTTGCTTGACTTGTAAGTTTGGAAACCCTGCGACTGGATAGTCACCGTATACGAACCCGGCTGAAGGTGAATAGCTCGGAAGAATCCGTCCGAGTCAACCGTCATCGTCTGCGATGCGTTCGTACCATTGTTCGTTATAACCACCTGAGCGCTGGTCACAACTGCACCGGTCTTATCCTTCACCGTCCCGCCCACAGCGCCATCGGTGGCGGACTGCGCTAATCCACTCATTGCCGCTGCCAGACAAACCATCACCATCAAAACCCATCGGACCATCTTGAACATTTGGCTCTCCTCAAAAGTGTTAACTTCCCGGCATAGGCGCATCATTTTGAACGCCGATTGCTTCGAATAATCTTTTCTCTGATCCAACCTCTCACGTGCAGGTTGACACAGTATTAAAAGTCGAATGGAGATCCAATGGAAGGACCACCGATGCGTTTGAGTCACCGCCGAAGAAACCGGTCCGCGCCCGCGCATATCTTTTCTAGCGAAACCTAAGTTTACCCCGCGTCCGCTACACTGGGAAGTGAAAAATGTTTATCGATGAAGCAAGAATTCGCGTCAAGGCGGGCGACGGTGGCAACGGCTGCATGGCCTTCCGCCGCGAGAAGTTCGTCCCCCGTGGTGGTCCGTCAGGTGGTGATGGCGGTCACGGTGGTGATGTTCTCATCTCCTCCTCGCTCTCCCACAACACCCTCGTCCACTTCCGCTATAACCCGGAACACAAGGCCGAGCGCGGCGGTCACGGCCTCGGCTCGAACTGCTCCGGATACGCCGGCGAGCCCGTAACCCTAAAAGTCCCAATCGGCACCCTGCTCTTCGACGACGCTACCGGCGAGCTCATCCACGACTTCACCCGCCCCGACGAAACCATCGTCGTCGCCCGCGGTGGACGAGGAGGCCGCGGCAATCAGCACTTCGCCACCAGCACCCATCAGGCCCCGCGAGAGCACGAACTTGGCCGCTCTGGCGAGGAGCGCAGCTACCGCCTCGAACTCCGCCTGCTCGCCGACGCCGGCCTGGTCGGCTATCCGAACGTCGGCAAATCGACGCTCATCTCCCGCATCTCTGCCGCCAAACCCAAGGTCGCGAACTACGCCTTCACTACCCTCGAACCCAACCTCGGTGTAGTCCAGGTTGGCGACTTCCCCCACGAATTATCGTTCACCGTAGCAGATCTGCCTGGCCTCATCGAAGGCGCGCACCTCGGCCATGGCTTGGGGATTCAGTTCCTCAAACACATCGAGCGCACTTCGGTTATCGTGCACCTCGTTGACGTCTCTGACTCATCGGATCGATCCGACCCCGTCGCCGACTTCAAAATCATTACCGCCGAACTCAAATCCTTCGACCCAGCCCTCGCCGCCAAGCCCACTATCCTGGTCGCCGCCAAGGCCGACATCGCCAATCCCGAAAAAATGAAGAAACTTGCTGCATTCGCCAAACGCCGCAAGCTTCCGTTCTTTGCCATCTCCGCCGTCTCCGGCGAGGCCATTGAGCCGCTAAAGTTCGCCATCGCTGAACTCGTCGCCGCTCACCGCCCCAAGCCCGTCGTCGTCACCGAACTCAAATCGCCAGTCAAGCCCAAGCCCGCATATCCGCCGCCCGCACCTCGAGCCCGAGGCCGCTCCCGATAGCCTATGCTTAGGCGCATTCCATTCCTGCTTCGAATAACCCGCCAGCAGAGCTTCGTGCGTGACTACCACGCTCGTCCAGCCAAATCTTTCTATAGACTTGGTGTTGCGCGCTTTTCTGAGTGCCACCAGTCATTTTTGAGGATCCATTAATGAAGCTTCGGTACCTTGCCACCGTCGTCGTTCTCGCTTTGACGACCGTCGCGGCCCACGCCCAAACCCAGGGTAACGTCGGCATCTATCTCAACCCCATCGCCATCCGCGTTAGCAACACGGTCGCCGACACCGGCCCATATGCCTTCCTCGGACAAAACTCCAAGTCTCAGGTCTTCTACGGGTATAACCTCGGCGGATACTACGACTTTTACCACTCAGGAAACCTAACCGCCGGCCTGGACATGCGCTTTGCCGACCTGCACGCCAACAACGCGATGCTCAAGAATTTCCTGGTAGGCCTTCGCGTCTCCGGCCAGCCGTTCGCCCGCCCCATCAAGCCCTATGTTCAGGTCTCGGTCGGCTCCGGCACTACCAAGGCCCCAAGCAGCACGGTCCACGTCGGCAAGCTAGCTTATGGAGTCTTCGCCGGCGTCGACTATACCCTGGCACGCCATGTAGACTTCCGCGTCTTCGAACTTGGCTACAGCTCCCTCTCCACCGTTAGCTCCGCAACCGTAGGCTCCGGCAACGGTACCGGCATTCCGGCTTCCACCCTGATCGACTTCAGCTCCGGCCTGGTCTTCCGCTTCTAAATTCCGCCTCCTCATGCATCTGCGATCCCGCGCCAGCGTGCGCCGTTATGTTCAATTTTCGTTAGCGGAATATTTCCGCTATAGAAATTTACTGACATTACCTGCCCGCTTCTATATGCTCGTCGGTGCGCCAAACTCTCGCAAAAGGAACGTCGATGAAACTGCAATCCACAGCTCTTGTTCTTGCCGTCTGCCTCCTATCTGCCGCTGCTCATGCCCAATCCGGAATCTATTTGACCATGGATGCGCAGCAATTTACTCAGACAGGCGTCAACCTGCCGGCTCATCCGAACAGCGCTAATGTGGATCGTCCCTGGCTCTACGGACCCGGCTACGGCGTTTACTTTGACGTTACTCGTCTGCCCTACTTCGGCGCCCTCAAAACCGGCCCCGTCGTCTTCGGCATTGACGCCCGCGGAGACACCCTGCGGCTTTCACAATACGGCTCGACATTCGCGCGCCAGGATGGAATCTTCAGCATCCGCATCGCCCCAAGGAACAAATTCAAGGGAACCACCCCGTACGCCCAGGCCGGGTTCGGCATTGGACATACCAAGGTCCCCTTCCGAACGAATTTCAGCAATAACTTCATCTATCAGGTCAGTGTCGGAGCCGATCGTAAACTTCGCGGCCGAGTCGACTGGCGCGTAATCGACGCCAGCGCGGGCTTCCTCAGCAACTACTCCACCGGCTATTATCCCCTCGGCGTCGGTCCAAACCAGACCAACTATATGGTTACGCTGGGCACAGGCCTGGTCTTCCGCCTGCGCTAAAGAATGGCCGGGAGGTCACTCTGCCGCTAGCGTCGGTTTCGCCTGCACAAAGGCTCCGAGACGGTGCCAATGATTACGCCGGGCAATCGCTTCCTAAGATATGCCGGGACTTCAGTCCCGGCATTAGCCACGATTGACAACATGGGCTTTAGCCCCCCGGGGTATGTTTCTTTCGCTCTCTCGGGTCGAAGCCCGCACTCACGACACCCTCGTTTGCGCCACGGCTTTGCCGTAGCATAGTCATAATGCGCGTAGCCTTCTTCGGCGGGACATTCGACCCCATCCATCGCGGCCACCTGCGCTTGGCCGCCGCCGCTGCAGACGCCTTCGATTTGGATCGCGTCCTCTTCGCCCCCGTCGGCCTACAGCCCCTCAAAGCCGAACATGCCATCGCCTCCTTCGCCGATCGCTCTGAAATGATTGCCCTCGCGCTCGCGTCCGGATCCCACAATTCCAGCGCGCGCGAGCACCTCCCCCCGACGGCGAACTTCCCCGACTCACGCTTCGCCATGTCGACTCTCGACGCACCTCGCCCCAACGGCAGTCCCAACTTCACCATCGACACCCTTGGCGCTCTTGTCCTCGAATATCCTGCAGCTCAACTCTTCGTCCTAAGCGGAGCCGACAGCTTCCTCGATCTCCGCCGCTGGCGCTCCCCCAACCAACTGCTCGCCCTCGCCGAGTGGATTGTCGTCAGCCGCCCTGAATTTCCGCTCACCGAGCCTCAACTCGCCGCGCTCGCCCTCACCCCAACCCAGCGCGACCGAGTCCACCTCCTCACTACCGTCCACGAAGACGTCTCCGCCACCGACCTTCGCCGACGACTCCGAACCGGCGATCCCTGCCCCGGCCTTCTCTTCCCCGCAGTCTCCACCTACATCCAAACCCACAACCTCTATCGCTCACCGTGATGGATCTGAAACCGTCAGATTCAGTTTCCGGAGTAGCGAGCTTTAAAGGATGCTGAAAAACCCCGGAATCCGCTTTACGGAGCGAGCGTAGGGTTCTAACACCACGAATAAAGTCCAAGAATGAGCGAGCTTTAGTCCGAACCGCCTCTTAGCCTCCCCGACACGATGGGCGCCGGGGCGATAGTCAAACCTACTTGACTCGTGACCTAAGTATTTTTCCATCATGAGGTTAGTATTTGAAATGGCCGGGGAGTACCCCGGAATTCATACCGATTCAGCGGTCCGGACTTCGGCATGCACTGAACCCTTCGCCAACCGCGCGCGTATCGTCTCGCCGGGACTGACCGCCGCGGCGTCGCGAATCACTTGGCCGTTCGAGCTGTATACGATCGCATAGCCGCGATTTAGAACAGCGAGGGGCGAGAGTGCGTGAAGCTGATCAGCCGCATGATCGAGGCGGCGAATACGCACCGAAATCGTCGCCCCCGCGAGACGGTCGAGAGATTGTTCTGCCCGCTCCAGACGCCGCCGGGCCAGCGCGAGGCGTACCGACGGATTCTGCCGCTCGATCCGCGAAGTAAGATTCGCCACTTGACTAGCCCGAGCGCGCAGACGCCGGGTAATCTCTGATTCGAGCCGATGACGCAGGTCGTCGAGCCGCTGCCCGCGACGCCCGATGAGCGCCAGAAGCCGACTTTGAATAGCGCCAATCGAGACGGCCGTAAGCCGCTGGCGCGAAAGTATGAACTGATAGCGGATCGCGCGCCTCACCCGGCCGTCGAGCGCCTGTACTCGCTCCTCGATCCGGTGCTGCGCCGCAGTGATCATCTCGGCTGCCGCAGATGGAGTCGGCGCACGAAGATCAGCGACAAAGTCCGCGATCGTGAAGTCGGTCTCGTGTCCGATCGCAGAGACGACCGGCAGTTCCGATGCAGCGATGGTACGAGCTAGCGCCTCATCGTTAAATCCGGCGAGGTCTTCGATCGAACCGCCGCCGCGAGCAATGACGATTAAATCGACCTTGCCAGGATTATGGTTGAACCAGCGTATTCCGGCCGTAACCGACGCCGCGCAATCCGAGCCCTGCACGCACGCAGGATAGATCAGCAAATTCAGCCGCGCATGACGCCGGCGAATCACTTTGACGATGTCGTGCATGACCGCTCCACCTGTCGAAGTGATGACGCCGACGCAGTGCGGGAACGCAGGCAGCGGTCGTTTGCCGGCAGTTTCGAAGAGGCCTTCAGCCAGTAGCCGAGCCTTCAACTGTTCGAATGCAAGCTGCAAAGCGCCGGCTCCGCGAGGCTCCAGCGTCTCGGCAATCATTTGGAGTTGGCCCCGCGACTCGTACACAGAGACGCGTCCGCGCGCGAGTACCGCGAGTCCATCCTGCAGACGAAAGCGCAGGAGCTGAGCCTGCCGCCGGAACAGCACCACCGGAAGCTGCGCCTCGCCGTCCTTCAGCGTGAAGTAGATGTGGCCGGAAGGTGCGGGTCGGCAATTCGAGATTTCGCCCTCAACCCAAATGTCCTGATACTCGCGCTCAACTTGCTGGCGAATGCCGAGAACCAACTCGCGAACGCTCCACGGAGCACCCGAACTACCTGGCTTGGCTGCCTCGATGGCGACCGTCGCAACGACTTCAGCTTTGGCAATTTCAGGTAGCTTGCGCGCTCGCTTCGGCGCGGCATCGAGCCAGAGCCCAGCGAGTGTTCCCTGCTTGCCGTCGCCTTGGTTTTTGATCGCCATATTGCAAAGTCTAGCATCGGCACACGCGGGTTGATGGTCGGTTATACAGTTCCGCGATGTCCGCAGCCAGTCGTGCAAACCGGCATAATGAAAGAAGGAGTTCGGTCGCGCACAGAGCTCTTTGTGAGAATGCACATGCTGTCTATCAAGGAAATGTCGATCCTGAGTTCGGTCGTCGGCGCCGCCGCCGTAATGGCTTGGCGCGTGCGCGAAGGCCGCTCTGCCGTTACCATCCGGAAAATCGTGATTCCACCCTTGGGCATGGCAACTGGATTCTGCATGTTCCTTGCACCCGCGTTCCGCATCCCGTTGGAGTGGGCTGCCGGGGCGTTCCTGCTTGGAGCCACTGCACTGGCTTATCCGCTGTTGCGGACGTCACGCCTGGTACGTGACGGCGAAGCGATCATGATGCAACGTTCCAATGCATTTTTTCTAGTGGTTGTTGCGCTAGCCGTGATTCGCATCGTTGCCCGCACCTACATCGACCGCTTTCTCGACATCAACCAGACCGGCGCGATCTTCTTCGTGCTGGCCTTCGGCATGATCCTGCGCTGGCGAATGCGTATGTACTTCGAGTATCGTGCGCTCACCGGCGAACCGCTCCACGCAGTTAGCCCCTAGCGCTTCCCGCCACTCTACCGAACCGCTTCTCTCACCACGACGACCGGACCTATCAGCCCCGACGGCAACAGGGGTGACTCGGCCGTGTATGGAGCTACATCCGCAAAGGTGTACTTCGTCGCGTTTACTTGTTGATCGCCGATTAACCGGTTGACCCACGCATTGACCACCTTGACCGTGATCTGATTCGTTCCCGGCTTCAAAGCTTTTGTAGCGTCTACGCGATACGGCGTATGCCAGACAACACCAAGTGGAACGCCGTTGACCGACACGTCCGCGAGGTTCTTCACGTCGCCCAGATCGATCCAGACGTTCGCACCCGGTTTGAACCAATCGGCTTTCGCATGAATCGTGGTCGTGTAAGTGCCAGCACCGGAGAAGTACCTCACGCCCGCGTCGGGGCTGTCGCTCCACGACATTAGTTTGTCGAGCGTAATCGATGCAGGCGCGCCGCGA
>JANYLK010000210.1 GCA_025357875.1 Granulicella sp. | reverse complement strand
GTGGAGATCGCGGGATTTGCCGAGGAATCGATTAAAAAGATAATCCGCGAGGCTGAAAACGTAGGCACTATGGTGGCGCAGATCGCCTCTGCGGCAACCCAGCAGGCGACCGCGACCGAGGAGGTAAACGCCAGCATGAGCCAGATCAGCGAACTGGCAGCGGAAGCTGCCGAAGGGTCCCAACTATCGGCGCGCGCGTGCGAGAAGCTCTTCAACCTAGCACTGGGATTGCAGAACACTGTAGGCCGGTTTGAAGTGGGTCAGCGGGAAGAACAAAAGATGGTTCCGCCTGCACCCGCCAGTTGGAGACGCCCGATACGAGAATTGACGGGCGGCAGACTTAGGCAATTGTGAGGAGAAGGCGAAGAGCGGTGTCAGCGGCCGTGCGATGGATCGGGCGATCGCGACGTGCTGAGGTCGAGACCATAGTTAGGAACGCCGGAAGCGTAGCAATTGCCATCGGCGTTATACGTTTTGCCGCATGCCTGCGTGATGGAGTTGCGACGTGGAGATTGGGCGAATTGCCAGGCGGTTGAATCCAGGGTTCCGCTCTGATCGGGCGCGGGGGGATTGGACTGGATCGTGCATCCGGGCGCTGGCGGGCAGGTGTCTTGATAAACCCAGAAAGTGATGTCGTGGAGGTGTCCGGCGGCTGCGCGCTGACGAAGGTCTTGAATGGTCGTGATGGTCGCGGGCTTGCCGTCGGAACCCTTGCCGTCCGGCACAGGCTGGCCGCTGGCGTAGACTCCGGGGCGGTACGCTGTGCGCGCAACGGCCTCGGTCCATGCGAGCAGGTAGGCGACCTGCTCCGGGAGCATGCGGCCGCCGTCTTCCTGATCGAGGAAGAGGATTGTGTGCGGCGGAAATCCTTCGCGCCGGGCTGAGGCTACTGCGGCAGAAGCGTCCTGAAGACCGAGCACGGCGGCGGCTGCCTTCCCAGACTTTTGCGATTGGAGAATCTCCTTGTCCAAGCGGCCGTTGGCTACGACGAGGAAGCCAAACCCGTTGCGAAGAAGGATGTTTCGCTTGCCGACCCAAGGATTGTGGTCAGCGCCGGGCGGGTTTGTAAGCCAGAATCCCGCAAAGGAAAACTGTTTTCGGAGGACTGGTAGCAGGGCGTCGCCAGGGTACTCGTTGGCGTCAAACCCGAGATAGTTGCGCTTGGTTGGCGTCGAAGAGTTTACGAGTCGGTGTTGCTGCGCTCGAGTCGTGGTCGTGAGCGCGAGAACAGCGACAATCAATATTCCTTGAATCAGCCTGGGTGAGCACATTGAGACTTGGATGCGTTCGCATATGATTATAAATTCTGACGGCTTATCAAGCACTCGGCGCTGTGCTACCTTGCTTGCCATACGTTATTGTTCGAGGAGCAAGCGATGATTGAAGCGGTAGAGGTACGCGAAGTCGATCCGAAATACCCGGTGGGCAGGTTTGTCCGGCCGGAAAAAGTAACTCCTCACGAACGCATGGCTGCCATTGCGGCGCTGGCCGAATTGCCGGCGAAGCTGAGTAGGGCGGTCGAGGGGTTGAGTCGAGAGCAGCTTGACACGCCTTATCGCGAGGGCGGATGGACGCTGCGGCAACTGGTGCATCACATCGCGGATAGCCACATGAACGCGTTCGTACGCGTGCGGCTTGCGCTGACCGAGGATTGCCCGACGATCACACCCTACAACGAGAAAGCCTGGGCGACGCTGCACGATTCCGCGGCTCCGGCGGGATGGTCGGTGTCGCTGATCGAGAACCTGCACGCACGCTGGGTGATGCTGCTGGAGTCGCTGACGGATGAGCAATGGGAGCGAGGCATGAGGCATCCTGTAAACGGACCGCTGACCATTGGGATGGCGACACTTTTATATGCGTGGCACTCAAGACACCATGTGGCGCACATTACGCGGTTGCGCGAGCGAGAAGGCTGGTGATGGGCGAGGTAAGACTTGCAGATTCGGCTGAGGACATTGCGCGTTGCTTTGCCGTGATGGCGCACTTACGGCCTCATCTGCTGGCCGAGGACTTCGTCGATCGCATTGAGGCGCAGAGAGCGCAGGGATATCGTTTGGCGTATTTGAAGGATGAGCGTGCAGTGGTTGCGGTAGCGGGCTTTCGCGTGATGGAGATGCTAGCGACCGGACGAACGCTGTATGTTGACGACCTGGTGACGGATGAGACCAGGCGGTCCCTAGGCCATGGCAAAGCGATGCTGGATTGGCTGCAGGAGTACGCACGCACATCCGGGTGCGAGACATTCAGCTTAGACTCGGGCACTCACCGGCAGGAGGCTCATGCGTTTTATTTCCGCGAACGCATGCGGGTGACCAGCTTTCACTTCGCGAAGACGCTGAAGTAGGCTGCGGGCGTCTAGTTCTTGGAGGGGTGCTCGATGTGGTCGATGACCAATACCTCAACTGGGCCTGTCTGCCGCTCGAGTTTGAGGCCGAGCTGATCTCTAAGGACCTCGGCGAATGTGGGGCCGCCCTCGCCCGCTTCCGACGCTGCTTGGAACGCCCATCCGCCCAACGTGAAGTCGTAAGAAGACCATCGCCCAGTCACGTGGTGTTTTCCTTTGGAGCACCCGTTGATATGTAACATACTATTTCTGTACCAAAAAGAATCATGGATCGGATTTGCTTCCGATTGTGTCAAGGAAGTTGCTCTCCAGCAGATCGAGGACCGACTCCATGCGGTCGAGATCCCATGGAACAGTGAGACGCCAGGCATGCGTGTGCTGAAATACCTGTGCACATTGCAGGAAGATGCGGGACTTTTGTCCGGCGAGTGTGGGGACATAGCCAGCGTAGGTCGTCTCCATCAGGCCGGCGATTGCGTCGAGTAGAGCGACTGGCCGCAGGGTGGGTTGAGCCTGCGTATCTGCAGCTTTGTCGAGGAAGAGGACGCGCCCGAGGCGCAAAGGACGGGATCCCTTATCCGGCAGAAAGAGACGGAATTTGTCGTCGGTGCTGAAGACACGATTCTCTTCAATTGGTGTCTCGCCGAGAAATTGGAGGCTTTGGTTCCAGAGCTTGAGCCAACCGGCGACGGGTATAACGCGCATAGCGTTACGCTCGGAGTCTGATTGGGGCTGCAGCAGACAGATGTCGTCGGAGACGATGTGGTGACCGCGCCGCTGCAGGCAGGCTGCTAGGGTTGATTTCCCAGCTCCGGAATCGCCGAGGAAGGCGGTAACGACGCCTGCAGACTCGACGGCGCTGGCATGAAGAGGGAGCAGGCCATTTTGGTGGCAGAGCACACCAAATACGGAGCCGAGCAGGTAGGTGGAGACGTTGGCTATGGGAGCGCCAGGGGCAATATCGAGACGGACCTCATTGCCGTTGCGAACATAGTAGCGGGCGGTACCGGGAATAGATAGCAGGTATTCGGTGAGGGCAACCTCGCAACTATCTCCGGACAGCACAGCGCCATTGATGGCGCGGGGCACTCCTCCCCGCCGTATGTTGACTTTCATTTCACCCGAACCAGTCGAGCCGACGAGTTCGGGTATGTCAATCTCGGATTCAAAACGAAATGGTCCGAGATAAAAGGCGTAGGGCGGGAGGCTGGTACACAACGTGAGTGGGCTCATGGACACAGGTAGGCTTCCTGACCAAATTCTAACTAATGGCCTGGCTGCGCATTAGCCAAGGCTGGGGGTAAAGGGCGAGCGCGACCCGTCGATGGAAGGCTCATGGCTACGCAAGAAGTAGCCCGTACTGAGGGCGCGGGTAAGCCAGAAATGCCAGCGGATATAAACTTCTTCGGAGTGGAAGTTGGATCGCGGCCAGTTATCGAGAAGGTTTTCGATGGCGGGCAGGTCGAGCGCCTGGCTGGCCGCCGGGGACTGGGCAAAGAGGGTTAATTCGCGGCGTAGCTCGGGCAGCGCCTCCGTCATGGGCAAATACCAGTCTGCACCTTGCAAACCGCGAGTGTTGCACATCAGGACGGAATCGGGCAGGCGATGTTTCATTGCGCGGCGTGCGAGCGAGCGCGATTGGCCTCCGACTATGTATTGCTCGCGGGGGATGGAGTAGGCGAATTCGAAGATCCGCTTATCTGCAGTGGGATCGCGTACCTCCATCTGGGTGACCGCCTCAACCGCCGCACGATACGGGCCCAGGTCGCAATCTTCAAACAATGCGCTGTGTTCTGACACGAGACCAGATGGGGCGGGGTAGAAAGTATCAAAAATCCCATCTTTCAGGTTGTAACGCTTCATCCACTCTGGGTTTGCCAGACATGCAAACAGTAGGTTCAGGGACTGAGCGGGAACGCGCTTTCGGGTGAGCCACCTGGGTATGAGACCACCGGCTGACAATCTGACGGAGGATTTTATTGAAAGATCACCACGGCGGCGCAGGGCGAGAGACGTTTGAGCCAGCTTGAGCCATCGTCCGCGCCGGAAGAAGCGACCGAGAATACTCCAGCTGTTGTAGCTGAAGGTTCCGTTGCCCTCAGTACCCTCGAGCAGTACGCCAAGGCCTCGCTGTCTGGCCTGGTCCAGAATGGCTGATAGCCAAAGCATATTAACGACGCTCGGAACGGGCTCGTCGAGCGCATCGATCCAGAGCTTCATGGTGGGCAAGAAATCGTAAGCGGAAGAGTCGACCAGGACGTGATCAATATTGGAATAGAGGCGGGCGACCTGCGCCGCGCCTAGGGCCTCCGACGGAAAGCGCCCGAGGGGGAAGGCACCGTCGAAGCCGGGCCGCGGGACGGAAGTGAAGGCGGTGAGGCGCTTGCCCTGGTCGGCAAGCAGGCGAGCAGCCGAGGCGGTTACAGAGGAACTATCCAGGCCTGCGCTGAGAAACGACCCGACCGGCCGGGTGCTGCGAAGCCGCGCCTCGGTAGCACGATCGAAGAGTTCGAGCAGCGCCTCAGGATATTCTTCGTCCCGGCGAAAGCGGATTGGTTTCGCGTTTGAGGGGTGCCAATACTGTTTTATTTGAAGGGCTTGGGGGGTGACTCGGAGAAAGTGTCCGGGGGGAAGGCGCTGAACCCCCTCAAAGAAACTTCCATTTCGTTCGGACTTCATGCAGGCGAGCCAGTGCGCCGTGTAGGACTCGCTGAATCTCTCACGAAGGGCGGGCAGCGCGAGCAAACCCTTTTGCATCGACGCCAAGGCGAATAAATCCTTGCCGCGATGATAAAAGAGTGGTCGCTCGCCAGCGTGATCGCGAGCGGCGAAGACTTCCTTTTGGCCGGGTGTCCAAACGGCGAAGGCGAAGCCACCTATGAGGTGGTCGAGGCAGGTATAACCCCAACGCAGCCAAGCGGCCATCAGGAACGTTGAATCGGCAAGTTCTTCCGGGTGGACGAGGTCGAGTTCCCGGGCAAGGTCGGAACGATTGTCGAGCCTCACATCCGCCACGATGCAGACTGATCGGTCGCTGCTCCAGAGTGCTTGGCGATCAAAGCGATGCTCGGGAAGCGAAGATGAGAGGTTGGCGCCTAGCGCCATCTGGTCGCCACTCCAGGACACCTTGCGATCAGGGCCATACTTCTCTTGTGCCCCGAGCATCGTCTGAATCAGGATGCTTAGAGGCGGTTCGTCCGTAGTGTTCCAAATCAGGCTAATGGCGGCCATGAAACTCTATCTGGAACAACCCGCCTAACTCCTGTGATTCGTGCCGGCGTCGCTGAACGTAGAGGGAGCTCCATGCCGTGCGGAGAGGACTTCGATCACGGTGATGACCGGCTTGGTCCAGATGCTTTTGGGTGGGGAGTTTTCAAACTTTTTGTCACTCATGGATGGTCTCCTGTTTTATCGTTTAGGGTGACTCTGACGAATTCGCGTGGAATGCGACAACCAAGAGAGCCATCGTATGTTATGTCTCGAATCGAACAGTTGGCAGCGACGGGATTGGTGTAAAAGAGCACGCCCAAATCAAGGTTAGTGTACCATGCCGGGATGGTTTATCGAGTTTGAGTAGGAATCGCCGATCTTATTGCGCTAACCAATGCCAAAAGTCGTTTTGCATGAGTGCAGTTTACCGGGCATAGCCCAAAAAGATGCTGCCGAGAACAGCCGGCAGCACCCTAAAGATCGACTACTTCCGGCAGCGTTCGGAAATTAGAGCGTGAAGCACGATTGTGAAGTTGACCAGCGCTGACGCCTCATCGCTCCCAGGAGGCCTAACCCCATAATACCTGTTGCCATGAGAGCCAACGACGACGGCTCAGGAGTAGCACTCGGAGCTACTGTGATGTTGAATACATCTGGCGTTCCTGTCCCGATGGATGTTGTCAAACCTGTGCTTTGCACGAAGAAAGCAGAATCTTTGAAGCCGGAAAAACCACCGAAGATGCTGGTATTATAGCTTTGCACAGTAGAAGCCGATGGGAAACTGCCCGGCCAAAATACTTGAAGGGTGTCGCTGAAGACGATGCCGTCTGGGTCATTGCCTGGGAAGAAAAGCACTGCCTTCCAGAGGCTTTGATTGAAGAGGCCGGTAGAGTCATCAGCCAGGGTGCTTGGATTCCCGTTGATGAGCACTGTGTAGTTACTCACGTAATCATTATTGGAGAGGGCGGATCCGCTCTGCGTCATCAGGCTTGACAGATCGAATGTGTTCGGGCTTCCGTTATACGCGAGGTTGCACGTGATTGAGACAATCCCTTCAACGGGGATACCGACATTAAAGCAGCTGTTCAGGGGATCGGCAAAGCCCTTTTGGACAAGAGAGAGGGCAAATACAGCTAGAGAGAGGAATTTAACTGTTGATCGGAAAGTCATTTAATACTCCTATAGGTTGAAGTCTGTACGATCTATGAATCGTTTTGATGATTCTAATGTCATCGAAAGTTGTATCTTTGGCTTTGTTGTTTTCACGGGGTGACAGGAACTTGTTACGGCAAGAGTAATGCAGTCGAGGGGCCATTCCCAAGAGTGATTACAGGGTTTTAGAGACCCAGCCGCGCGGCGACAAGGCGCACAGAATGAGGTACTTGGATTCGCAGGGTTTTTTGTCCGAAAGCCCGTAATTTCTGATAATATGCAATATTTTGCACGAAATACGAAATATAATTCACAATATGGATCTCAATCGCGTTCGGTTTACTCGCTAATAAAACGAAAGCCACGTAGTTTTTGCCCCCATGTCATCTTCTATTGGCTTGAGATTACGGGGAGGGGGCGTCCCGTCCTGTGCAAGCGTGTGACTGCTAGACTTCGCTCGACATGATTGCGACCAGAGATTTGTCCGCAGAGCAGACACCTGAGGTGATTGCCTCAAAACTCGAGGCGTTTCTCGCCGAACATCCAAACGCGGTGGTGGCGCAGGACGGCAAGGTGCTGTTCGATATGCGGACGGCAAAGTACTCGCTGACGACTGAGCACCGCCGATGCGCGCTGCAGGTGTGGAGCGAGGAACGCAATGTCGTGCGGCGCGTCAGTGCGGCTATTGAGCGAGGTTCCGCGCTGGACCGCATTCTGCGGCTGACAACCCATCGCTTTGGCCAGGCGCGGCCGGGGACTTTGGAACTGTTGGCGGACAAAGACCGCAGGACGCCGACGACCCGCGAGGCTACGCGGGTGCGCTATCTGCGGGTGTTGGAGCGGGTGATGCTGCGCGGACTAAGCCAGGACTGGGGCGACTGGAAGGCCGACGGATTTCGCACCGCGATGGATCTGGAGAAGAGCTTTGGGCCGGCATATGCGCGCGGATCGCTGGTGCATGGCCAGCAGGCGTGGGCCGTCATCGGAGTGAACGAGGCGGAATCACAGGCGACGGTGGATGGGATTCTGACCCTGGGTGTGCTGTGGCTGGCGCATTGCCGGGAGAACGCCGCGGGGCGACGGCTCTATTGCGGGCTGCGGCTGATTGTGCCGAGGGGAATGGCTACGCTGACGGCGTCGCGGCTGGCGTGGATGAATGCGGAGGCGTCGCAGTGGGAGCTGTGGGAATTCGACGAGAAAACGGAAGAACTGGAGCAGCGCGATGCGGCGGACCATGGCAACGTGTCGACGCGACTAATCCAGGCACCGAATGAGGCCGCGGCGCGAGAGAGATTTGCGCAGGCTGCGGCTCGGGTGATGGCGCTTGTGCCTGAAGCGATGCGCGAGGTGGTGGAGCAGAAGATTCGCAGTGGGACAGAGATAGCGTTCTTGTTGCATGGGCTGGAGTTTGCACGAGTGCGGATGGGCTATACGGGAGAGAGTTTCAACCGCGCGCAGGAGGTCACGTTTGGCGCGGGCGCGAATGAAACTCCGCTTACGGAGGACAATGAGGGCGAGTTGCGCGAACTCGTGGCGCGGCTGTTTGCGCGGCGAAGTGAGAGTGGAGAGAAGCGCGACGTGCTCTATCGAATGCAGCCGGAGAGATGGCTGGAGAGCACTTTGCGGCGCGATGTGACAGCGATCGACGCGCATCTTGATGCGGCACATGTGTATACGCAGGTGCCCGCGTTTGCAGCGTCGGATCGCGGAATGCTGGATCTGCTTTCGATTGATCGAGACGGGCGGCTGGCGGTGATCGAGTTGAAGGCTGATGACGATCTGCATTTGGCGCTGCAAGGGCTGGACTACTGGGTAAGAGTGCGCTCGCATCATCAGCAAAATCCCGACCGAAACTCCGGGCTGGGGGAGTTTCAGCGACATGGGTACTTCGGCGGAGTGCGGCTGGCGCAGGGTGCGCCAAGGCTGTATCTTGTGGCGCCGGCGCTGCGTGTTCATCCGGCTACGGAGGTAGTGCTGCGGTATCTCTCACCGCTTGTGGAGTGGACACTGGTGGCGATTGACGAGCGCTGGCGGAAGCAGGTGAAGGTGGTTTGGAGAAAGCGCAGTTCGGATACGCAGAGAATCTGAGAAGAACGCCAGCGTAGGCAAGACGAATGGAGAACTTTCGGCTGCAAATTTTTCGGGCTGTGGCGCGTCACCTAAACTTCAGGCTGAACGAGGCATAAGTTTTAAAGCGAGCCGAAGAATCGGCACTCACTGGGATCGCAATTTGATCTGGTGAATCTTTAGGGTCTACATTTTGGTGGGCGTGTCGCTGTGGCGAATCGCCGGGGACACTTTGGCCATCAAAGTAATTTGGGAGGCATCATGGCGGCAGCTATCGAGGTGGCGAAGACATTCAAACTGGGTGGGGAGCTGGAGATTCAGCGCTTAGGTTACGGCGCCATGCGCATTACGGGAAAAGGCGTTTGGGGGGAGCCTGAGGATCGTGAAAACGCAAAACAAGTACTTCGGCGCGCCGTCGAACTGGGTGTAAATTTCATAGACACGGCAGACAGCTATGGCCCGGCAGTGTGCGAGCCGCTAATCAGCGAGGCGCTGGCACCTTATCCGCAGGGCACAGTGATTGCGACTAAAGCTGGACTTACCCGGCAGGGACCCGATCGCTGGATGCCGGTGGGCAGGCCCGAGTATCTGGCGCAGCAAGTGCACATGAGCCTACGGTATCTCAAGCGCGATACGCTTGATCTATGGCAACTGCATCGCATCGATCCGAAGGTGCCGGTGGAGGAGTCTTTGGGCGCGATCAAGAGACTGCAGTCACAGGGCAAGATTCGCTTCGTGGGATTGAGCGAGGTGTCGGTCGAGCAGATTGAGCAGGCGCGCAAGACGGTAAGCATTGTCAGCGTGCAGAATGAGTACAACATCGGCAATCGCAAGAGTGAGGCTGTGCTCGAATATTGCGAGCGCGAAGGGATTGCGTTTATTCCGTGGTTTCCAGTGGCGGCGGGCAAGCTGGCGCAGCCAGGCGGCAAGCTGGATGAACTG
>JANYLK010000193.1 GCA_025357875.1 Granulicella sp. | reverse complement strand
CCACTCGACCCGTACAAGGCAACCAGCCGCTCGATCTCCCCACGGCTACGACGACCAACCAACACTCCAGCATCCACACTCATCACCAGAGTTCATCACAAACCCCATCCCGCTAACAGGTGCGTTGCTCGGTCGCTTACGATGCTCTAGGAAATCTGCCCACGCTCCAGACTGGTATGCCTCGATCGTTACTCTTTGTATGGAGTTTCGCGGCTCTGCAACCAGATCCTCATCGAAATCTTTCATCGCACGGAAATCGCCTAGATGCCAGTAAAACGCCGATTGTTCCTCGTGAATTTTTCGGGCTATCGCCGGCATTTCGACGTTACCGCAATTCCTCGAATCGCCCGAAACAGCGAAAGACCAGCTCGATTGGCCGAAACTCAAAGAACTGGACATTAGCAGCAGCAACCCAAAGACACTCTGGGGGATCAGGTGGCTAAGAAATCGGAGTAGCGTTATATAGCCCTGGTGAGCTTCTGACATGTTTTTCCTTTGTGTATTGGGGATAACGCCACCAGTAGTATGCTGATCAACCGCGCTCAATCCTTGAGCGAAAATCATGCCTCATTACCGCGATAGTTATAGACGCCTGCACCCCGCATTCTGGCATTGTGCGGCGTGGTAGAACGTGCGTTCAAGAATGGGGCGGCTGTCAACTCAGCTTCTGGCGCGAGAACGACTCCACCGGACCGTCGATGTAGCGCTCGAGTCGGCTTGCGTCCGACTCACATGGGACTCTTTACAGGCCGTTTGCGACGGCGAATCTGTGGTCCGTCAGCAGGAGGATTTCTAGATGGACCAGCGCGGCCTGCAAAGTGAGATCTGGTAGTTATGTCGCGCCGGAGATGGCGCTCCAGCTATGACGGGGCTTTGAACATAGTGAGGGAAGTGCCGGCTGGGCAATTCATCTGCTCTTTCCAGATGGGCTTTAGGCTCTTGTCAAGATACATAAGCTGATGGTTCTGGGTGACCATGACATGGCCGTTGTCAAAGGAGTCCATCTCATCGTAGGTCGGTGGAAGGACCAGCTTTCCGGTGATGTCGATCAAACCCCAGCGACCATCTTTCTTGACCGGGCAGAGACCTTCGGAAAATTCCCCAGTTTTTTCCCAAATTGCGGGGAGAGCTAAGGAGCCATCGTGACGGATAAAACCCCATTTGCCATCTATTAGGATGGCGCAGACGCCAGCATTGAAGCTGGTGACCGAATCGTAGTGGAAAGGCAGGACGGTCTTGCCCGTCTTGTCGATGAATCCCCATTTGCCGTTCATCTGTACAGGCGCAATGTCTTCGCTGTAGCCATGCACCGTGTCATACTGCGGTTCAATTACGAGTTTTCCGGACGGATCGATGAAGCCCCATTTGCCATGGAGTGAAACTCGGGCACGAGCGTCCTGGAAGCTGCGTGCAACGTCAAAGCGCATCGGAAACGCGTCTTTACCATCGGGACGAATGAAATGCCATTGCGCGCCAATCCGGACCGGGCTGCAGTTCCAACGAAAATTACGAGCTTCGTCAAATTGCGGCGCGAGCGTCTCCTTTCCGCTCTTGCCGATGTAGCCCCACTTGCCGTTCCGCCGCACTGCCGCCCAGTTGGTCGCAAACGCCAATGCGGCGTCGTACTTCGCCGGCACGACCAGTGAACCCGCAGAGTCGATGTAGCCGAAGCTACCGCAGACGTTAACCGGCAGCAGGACGCGAACCTGTTGCCCACGAAGGGGAACCGCGCAGACAATGGCGGAAGCGGATCCAAGGTGGACGAAAGTACGGCGGCTGAGTTGGGGCATAGGGCAAAGCTCCTTTTGAAATCCGATTCGTTGACTAGAAGATTGCGCGCAAACTCATCTGGGCCACCCGCTGCGTCGCTGTACCGGTAGCGCCGCCGTTGATTGCGTGGTGATCTGGCCGAAGCTTGCAGTATTGAATACGGCCGATGGCGCGCCGTACTGAGCATGGTTGAAGAGGTTGAAGACATCGGCGCGGAAATTTAGAGTGAACCGGTCTCTGGTGATTGAGGCGAAGCGGAAGCTGACTGGTGGAGAACAGTGCGCGAGCATTCAGAACGT
>JANYLK010000191.1 GCA_025357875.1 Granulicella sp. | reverse complement strand
CCACTCGACCCGTACAAGGCAACCAGCCGCTCGATCTCCCCACGGCTACGACGACCAACCAACACTCCAGCATCCACACTCATCACCAGAGTTCATCACAAACCCCATCCCGCTAACAGGTGCGTTGCTCGGTCGCTTACGGTCGTTTCGTATGGTACGAACCACCTGCTCTCTGCTGGGGATCTATCTCGATAAGCCGGTCGGGGACATCCCAATCGACTCTGTCATCGAAACCAGAGGGGGTTTCCGAACATTCTTGGAGACCCGCAAGTACGCCGAGAACTCGATCCGCACCTACGTCAACCATGTTCGAATCCTGCTCAAGGCCGCAAGGGATCTTGGGTGGAAGCCCAACGAGGAAGTGCCAGAAGAATGGCAGGGCGTATTGGCACTCGCGGCAGAAAAGAAGTGCGCGGACGTGGTCAAATACCTCGCCGTCATCAAGAGGACGCCGAGGGATGTCAGGGAAGAAGACGTAGACCGATGGGTACAGATGAAGCTTCAACAGGGTCTGTCCTATGAATGGATCCGGGGCAAGGAGACGTGGTTCTGGCGCCTTCTCCGCGACTGCGGATGCACAGAGCAGACGCCTCTATCCATTCTGCGCGAGAAAGACTATGGAGTACCTTTCGACCACTTGCCTCCCGCTCTGAAAAAAGAGCTACTCGAACTGCTGAGATGGAAGCGCGCAAAGTATTCGGTCGGCAGGCCGAAGCATGGCAGGCATCGGGAGGTGACTTCGGAGAAGCTGCGCCACATCATCTGTGCGGTCTTTGGCTTTGCCCTAAACCTCCTTGGAGAATCAGGCATCTCTTCCCTGCCACAGCTCGCTCAGGAGCGGATCATCGGCGGTTATATCGAGTGGTGCATCAACGAACGCCAAGTAAAAGGACGGACTCTTCAACGTGACCTACGCCTCTTTTCTGCAGCAGTGAATCAGCATCCGTCATATAAGTCCATGGATCTGACTTGGTTCAGGCCCTTACTGGATGGCATCCCGATCGAGAGTGAATCGGAATTGAAGAAGAGAAAGGCAACAAAGTACCTGGAGTACGAGGTGCTTGAATCTATCGCCCCAAGAATCCGTGCCGAAATGCCGGTTGCCATGAAGAAAGGAATCAATCGTGTCGCACTACTCGTCATGATGGCGTTCCTGATGAAGTGGCTTACCACGCTTCCCTGGCGTCAACGAAATATTAGGGAATGTCGGATCGGCGGCCCAACCCCGAATTTGTTCAAGGGGAGGATTCCGCCCTTCAGCGACATAGATAAACCCGACTGGGTCAAACAAGAGGAGCAGGAAAATCCGGGGGCTGAATTCTGGCAGTTCAAATTCAGCGAGGATGAGACCAAGACCGGAAAAGCAGTGTCGGCCCTATTGCCTCGACAACTCATTGGCCTTCTCGAAGAGTATCTCCAAGAGTATCGACCCTTCCTTATTCGTAAGACAGACCCGGAAACACTGTTCGTAAACAGAGCCGGAAATGCAATGACGCGGAATCAAATGGTTCGCACCGTCGCAGGACTGACGCTGCGTTATGGAGGCACGCGTGTGACCCCACATCCTTTTCGGGACATCGTGGCGTTCACGTGGCTCAAGGCACATCCGGCGGATTATTTGACCCTCTCGAAAATGCTCTGGCATACGAATATGAACACCACCATCCAGATCTACGGCAGCCGCTTCAACGAGTCCAGTGGCGTTTGCGCGATGGAGGGCTGGCTGGATGAGCGGGAGGCCAAATCGAAGTAGTCAATCCCGCGTCGTCCACCCCGTCGATCCACAACCAACCAGATTTGCAATATCGCGCAATCACCCCTTTGGCTCGTGTCCGCAGAGGAGTTGTATCAACCCACGGAGATGCACAGAATGGCAATCGATCCACAGAAGTTCTGCCGTACCAGTATGACCAGGTCCCTCAACACCGCCCAGGCCGCAGAGATGCTTGGCGTGCGACCCGCCACAATGCGGGGCTGGAAGGCCCAGCGCGTCGGCCCACCGTTTATCCAGCTGTCTGCTCGCTGCGTGCGATATGCTGAGAGCGACATACAGACGTATGCCAATGAGCGGCGAGTCGTTCCCTGCGTGCGAGATACCGGGAGACGAGATGCAGCTTAAGAGAAAGGCACGATCACCGTTCTGGTGGTATGACTTCTACTTCGAGGGAAAGCGCTACCGCGGCTCCACCGGAGAGAAGACGAAAGCAGCGGCTGGCACCGTCGCCGCCACTACGCTCACCAGGCTGACCGAGGGCAGCACCATAAACAAGCGGAGCCACAGGGCTCCCATACTGCGGGAGTTCTCCAAGCGGTTCCTCGCATGGGCCGAGAACTCCAATACCCTCAAACCCAACACCCGGCGTTATTACAAGTATGGTTGGCGGCTTTTGTCCTTTTCGGTACTTGCCTCGATGCCCATCGACCAGATCACGGCAGAAACAATTGATGTCATGAAGTTCCGCCGGCCTGTGGTCGATCGTAAAAAGCGAGAGGACACCGGCGTGATGGTTGATTGCTTGCGCGCTTATACCAATCAGGCTCTTCGAACGTTGAAGGTAATGCTTGGCAAGGCACGGGAGTGGAAGGTGCTGAGGGAGCGGACGAGCTTCACCATCCCCGAGGCTCCCGGACGCGACGTCCTGATCGACGACGCAGCCGAGTCAGCTATCGAACGCGAACTAGGTAACAGCCAGACGCGGTCCAAGGCACGCTACCAAGCGTGGCTGGTGACGATGACCATGCAAGATACCGGGATGAGGCCCTCGGAGGTCTTCGAAATCCGTATCGAAAACCTGCACTGGGCAGAGCGCCGGATATGGATCCCATCAGGCAAGACGGCTAAGGCACGACGATTCGTCGGCATGACTGAGAGGATGCATGAGCTGCTGTCGACTTGGTGCCTTGGAGACGAGGGTCGGGGATGGCTCTTCCCTAGCCGGAGCAAGACGGGCCACCTGACGTCGATCGCGGGCAGCTTTCAAGCAGCTCGCGACCGCGCCGGCCTCGACTCGCGGATCGTACCTTATTCAGCACGCCACACCTACGCCACGTATACCGTCAGGGCGACCGGCAATCTGTTTGCTGTCCGCGATCAGATGGGTCATGTGGATATTAAATCGATGGCTCCTTACCAGCACCAGCAAACCGATGAGTTGGTCGTCGCAGTCAACAAGCGCAATGCCGACCGCGTATCGCTTCCTGGGGCTGGTCACACTTTTGGTCCCACTAACAGTCAAACAGCTTGAAATACCGCATGAATACTGATGATTGACGTACTGTCAAGATCGTCTCTTAATCGACTGGTCGCAGGTTCGATCCCTGCCGCGTCCACCATTTATTCATTCATTCTCAAAAACTTGTGCGGTACACCCCGAGCTGGACCCTATGCCCAGATACCGTGAATCGTTGCCGATATGGGGCATTATTGGT
>JANYLK010000071.1 GCA_025357875.1 Granulicella sp. | reverse complement strand
ATCTCCGTCCGGCGTCTCCATGTAGACATACCGCGCCTCCTTGCCATCGATTAACTGCGGTGGATACGCATCCATAAAGTCAGCCATGCGAACTCCGGCCCAATGCACAATCTCACTCCAGCCCTCGATGCACTTGAACTGGGTCACCAACTCGCGTCGCGGGAGTGCGAGCATTTCGTCCATCGTCAGCAACAGTCCGGGCGTTCCTGACATCAATGCGCTGCGGCTCTCTCCCGCTTCTTCGCGACCTCTCGGCATGCGCTCAGCACGATCTTCCCGCGCCTTTGCTTGGTCCATCATCGAAGCGGGAGCCATCTTCTCCGCCGTCTTTGCATTCGGACCAACCTTGGTGTCGTGACCTTGATCTTCACGGCTGCTCGCTTCGGTGTAACGATATTCCCACGCAGTGACATCCTGGCTAAAACTGGGGTGACTCGCATTCAAAGCCGCGCCAACCACCTGCAGACGCCAGCTCTCCGGCGCTAAATTGCGCTTCAGCCCATACACTCCGTTCACGCGTAGGTCGCGCGCCTCCTTCAACGAATAGGTCGGCGCAAGTGCGTGATCCCCTGTAATGCCGCGTGCAATCGCAGCATTCATCTCGAACGTCTGCCGCAATGGTTGCGGCTGCATCTCTTTGCCCACGCTATTTCCTATCCAATGGTAAAGACCATAACCGGCCGCTGTACCGGCGGCAGCCATTAAAAATGCTCTGCGGGTATGCCGCCGCGATTGGGCAAAAACTTCTTCTGTGAGTGCCGTGTCCATACGCTCATGCGGCTGGGTATTCTCGCCCAGCCCGGGCTTAGGGTCTTCGATCCAACGCTCCTTAGGCTCGGTCATTGCCAACTCCGTCGTTCCTGCTCTGTTGAAGGAGCGCTGACGCATTGGATCTCTCTACCGCTCACCATCGCACGAAAACTGTTCCATCCTGCCAGTACAACCTGCGCAACATGCACGACGAAGAATCCAAGGAAGCTCATCGTGATCCAGAAATGCAACCAGCGCGCCATCTCGTATCCGCCCAGCATTGTGGTGAGCCAGTGAGCCTGCGTCGGCTTGTAGATCGCCAGACCGGTCACGAGCATACCCGCGCCCATCAGGATGACTGAGCTATACGCGATACGCTGTGCGCCGTTATATTTCTTCTGCTCAGGAAGACCTTTACGAAGATGGAGGTCAACAAGTGTTACCTGGATCGCGTCGCGCAGGCTTCGGCGCTCGGGCATGACAAATCGCCACTCACCCGAAGCCACCGTGTAGAGCAGATAAGCAATTCCGTTTAATGCAAATATCCACATGAAGAAGAAGTGGTATCCCAACCCTTGCGTGACATGGTACGGGACCTGCAGCTTCTGATAAAACCAATCCGAAAAAAACCGGATGAGCGTGAAATTACCGATTCCAATGCGGTAGATCGCGTGCGGGTGCTTATAGGCATTGTCGGAATCATTCCAATAAATAAGTAGGCCGCTCCAGATCATCGTGAATAGCACGGGAAAATTCACCCAGTGCATCCATCGAATCGCCAAAGGGTGCTTGTAATCCAACCGTACACCCTCGGAGACGACTGGCTTAGCAATAGATTCAGCATCCGCGCTCACCACGCGACTTTGCTCGAAGAGCAGCCGCACAGGCCGCAACATCCGCACCTGCCACTGCCGACTAAGCCCAAAGCGCGCAGCAAAGGCATAGTCAGGGGCGATCAGCCGATCCGCCAGAATCCGCAGATGACGATAGCGCCGCTGCAGTCGCGGCCACCCAGGAAGTTCCATCTCCACGTAAAACGCATGCACCGCCCGCCAGTCAAGCGATTTGCCACCACCTGTCAGCAATCCCTGCCATAGGCGATCCGCGAGCCTCTCCAGATGCTCGCGATGGCGCTCAGATGCGGACACAAACTGTGCGCTAACTTCGAGGTCGGGTTGCAGACGACGCGCCATCGCCAGACCGAGAAGCAGCAGGCCGTCGAGCTCCGCCACCTCAGGCCGAGGCTGCCAACCGTCCGCGTTGGTTGCCAGTTTTTGAAACGCAAGTTGCAGATCCACGATGAGGCCAAGGTGCTCGTAGCGGTGCCGCGCAGCGTGTAGACAAAGAAACAGCAGTTCATCTTCCGGCGCCAGTTGACTGCAAGGCTGCCCTTCAAAATCCGCCGAGTGCGCGCGTCTTAACGCACTCTCCACGTCGAAGTCGAATGCCAGTGGATTCTCAACATCGTGATGCAACTCGATCGTAGTCGTCTGCCTGAACCACTGCCGGTGGTAGTCGTCGGCATCGTCCGGCACGAATCCCATCGCTGCAAGTACCGCCTCCGCCCGCGCGACATCGGCTTTTGCTACGAGCAGATCAAGGTCCCGGCAGAACCGTAGTGCTGTGTCTCCATACAAATGCTTAGCGAGGAGAGGCCCCTTGAGCGGAACGACAACCAGCTTCGATTCATCGAACGCCTGCAGCACTCCCTTCAAGTGCGAGCTCCAATAGAATGCAACAATTGCCGCATCCCGTTTAATCAGCCGGAGCCGCTCCTCGATAGCGGACGGCAGGCTTGCCTCTTGTGCGCGCAAACAAGCAGCCGCCCATGGCAGCACACGTACTTCTTCCGCGAGTGCAAACGCTGCTTCCAGTTCCGCATCGTCTACGGCGCGTTCTTTATACTTCCCGCGCAGAACCTCCAGCAAACACTGCATCCCCTCTCTCATCGGGATACCTCTCCGATGATCATCGCATCGAGGAGCAAATTCGCCGCCTCTCTCGCCTCACCACGCTCTGTGCGCACCGCCGTCGCTGTCTCCATCATCCTTGCAAGCATGGCCATCACGCGTGCTGGCGTGCGCTGCACCGGAATCGAATGTTGTAGCATCTCGAGCACAGCCAATCCTGCCGATACCGGCTCCGGATTCCAATGTCCAGACTCGACAAACTCCGTAAACACAACACGTGACACCGCAAGAGGCTCGGTTCCTTCCGCGCCACCAAGCAGGGCGACTCCAACAGAACTTTGCGTCGCCCCACGATGTTCGCGCATCTGCAAGTCGCGGGCATAGGGATGAACGTGCCCACACTCATCGAGCACAGCGTACTCATCTGAATAGTACGTCGCGCCTGCGCGCACCAACTCCGCAACCAGCGTCGTCTTACCGGCAAAGCTTGCGCCGGGAAGAAGCAACGCCTGCCCTTGCCACCCAACTACGCCCGCATGTACGAACAGAAGATCAGGCGCAAAATTAGCAACATGGACGATCAAGTCGCATGAGAGCTTGTCGAGGATGGGTTGCAGAGTACTGCCTTCAACAACCACGTCACCATCAACATCAAGCCGATACCCAGCATCGCCGCGCATACACCGCAGAGTAAAGTTTCGTGCGTCCCTGGAGGTCACTGTGCTGACCTGCGTACCCACAGGCATAAATTTCTGCATCGCTGTCAGCAGCACGTCGGAGTCGGCCATGAGTTGAAATGAAACTCCAAACGAAATGCAGTTGAGCGAGCGCGGGTTTCGGGTCATGGCTGCACCGGCGGCCCGAGCAGCGGCGTCTTGATCGGACTCGCAAGCCCTACAAATTGAGTGAGAGTATTGCTGCCTGCGTTCGCAATCCAGACGTTGCCGCCCGCATCAATTCCCAATCCATACGGCTCGCTGAGTCGCGCATCAAGACCATACCCCTGCGAAGGTGAAATGACCGCCGCAGACGAGCCACCGAGTTCAACCAGCGAATTACCCAGGTAATTCCCCGCCCAGACATTTCCGACCCCGTCGATCGCAATGCCTTGCGGCCCGCCATTTCCGCCGAGTACGGTGGTCCGATACGACACCATCCCCGTCGGCGCAAGCTCCACTACAGCCGAAGCGCCATAGTCCGCAATCCACACATCTCCTGCAAGATCGATCGCAATTCCAGCCGGCCCGTCGCAACACGGGAAGCTGCTGAACACGCCTGTTGGCGTAACACGCACCGCCGCGCCCTGCACGGCGAACCATGCATTGTGACTCGCATCCACCGCAACCGCGGAGGTGAAGGGAAGCGCCGAGTTTGCGTAGCCGCTGCCTCCGGAGATCGCAGTCCCGTCACTAGCCAACAAACTCGCCGACGAGCTTCCATAGTCCGCGATCCAGATCGCCCCCGTAGAATCAGCCGCGACCGCCAAAGGAAAGAAGACGCCTCCAGCTGTATAACCGTTGCCGGAGAGTTCGATGCCAGTCGAAGAAAACTCGCTGACGCTTCCGTTATGGTGATTGTTGGCCGCGGTCACGCTTTGCGTATTTGTAACCCACACATTGTCGAAACCGTCGATTGCGATCCCGTACGAGGCACGCAGCCCAACCCCGGCGATGCCTGCCGCCACAGCAGGTATGCCGGTTGGCAAAAACTTCGACAGCACTCCGGCGGAGTGGTTCGCAACTAGAACATTGCCTTCGGAATCGATCGCAATCGACCCCGGAAAGTTCAGGCCTCCACATGCCGGCGTACATCCTCCATACGTCACCGACATCGTCCAATCGTTGGGCACCGTGCTGAGCGTCGGCTGAAACGGTCCCTGCGCAGGGCTCGCATTAAACACAGCCAACACATTGTTCCCCGGGTGCCGCACAATGTTCAGCGCCGCATCGAGCGTGTTCATTGGGACGCCCTGCGCTGTGGTTGCGGCGGCAAACAGGGGCGTGCAGGCCGAGCCTCCATCGGAGTTGACGCACGCCGCAAGCACATCCGCCAACGTGTAGAGCTTCGCCGATTCAATTACCGCACCAGCAGGCAACGCGGCGCCTGGAGTTAATCCCCTGCTCGTGTCGACGAGATTGTTTGCCGTCGCAAAAGCATTCTTGAGCCCAAGGACATTCGTGGCCGTCGATCCAACGATTGCACCGGGGCTCATGAACTGCGATAACGCCCACACCGAGCTGACGGTCGCTACCTCATTGACCACGATGTTCGTCGAACTTGTCAGATCTCCGCAGTTTCCAAGTGCAGCCATCATCGTCAGCGCGGGATTATTCGCTCCAGAAGTGAGCCCCGGATTGCCGCCCCGCGCGACAATGTAAATCTGGGTGGTTGCAGCGGGACATACATAGTCGCCGGTAATACTGAAATTTCCGAAGGAATCCGTCAGCACGATGTGCGGCGCAAGTAGATCGGTCGCTTTTGCACCAGCGCCCGCAAAGCCCGCAGCGTACAAGTAAATCGACGCTCCACTCACTGGCTGCTGCCCGCCTTGCACCCGGCCTTCAAGTGCGATTTCGCGCTCGCTCGTCGACACAGGGTCACGCGATATACCGCAGCCCGACAGCCACACCATCCCCAACATCATCCCAGCGCTCATCATGAGCGCGCGCAACCGTACATCTTTTCTCAGGGAGGTTCGGCGCGCAATGAACACGGTCTCTCTCATACGATTCGCAACTTCGGACCTGCTACTTCTGCGGCGTGCTTAAGGGAGTGCTTCCCGTCCGCGTTCGGCTGAACTGTTGTCTTCTGGCCGCCCGGCTCGGCGAAGGTGTGGTGCAGTCGAAGCATCCGTTGTATGCCTGAGCCGCGGTTGGTGCAACGATCGCAGCAATCGCAGGCAGCAGCAGCGCACCACCTACCCCAAGCCTTTGCAGCATCGCACGCCGCGAAATTGTAGGCCGCACCTCGGCAACTGAAGTGGACGCTTCCACCAAGCCGTCTTCGCACAACTGCGCCAGAGCAAACTGCACAAATTCTTCGCTGACCTCAAGGCCCAGCTGAAGCGATGCGGCCGCAGCTAACTCAGCAATCGTACGCTCGCCGTCTGCGAGATTCCAGATGGTCGACGAGCTCTCATTCAGGCAATAAGCTGTGTGCCGCCGCGCGTCATACACCAAGGTCTCCGTACCAATCTGCTGGATGGAGAAGTCTTGCCGTACGCTGTAAGTTGCTTCGGTACTGCTCATGGACATTCTCCTTTCCTCAGATTCGTTCCGGCTACTTCGCCGTGATCGCGATGCTGACGGGTGCAGTAGACCCCGCACCGGTGTAAGGCGAGCCAGCCAAAACACCGCCGCTGCTGGTGAATGCGCTGACTGCGTTAGATCCGCCATTGCTCACCCACACGTTGCCCGAGCCATCGATCGCAATGCTCGCCGGCGAGCTAAGGCCATTGCCGTGGTACACGGTGCCGGTCGTGCCAGTTGCATTCAATTCGGTCACAGTGTTGTTGCCAGAGTTCGCAACCCACGCATTGCCGCTGACGTCGATAGCGACCGCCGAAGGAGCGCTGAAGCCACCCGCAGTGAATCCATTCACACCCGAGACCGCAGCGCCCGTTTTGTCCAGCTTGGTCACGCTAGCATTACCGCCGTTCGTCACCCAAACTGCGCCCGCTGCATCTGCCGCAATCGAGGTCGGCGCGTTCAGGCCGCCACCCGTATACGTGATCGCGATCGTCCAGTCATTTGGCGGAGAGTTCACATCCAGCACCGGCACGAACTGCGGCGTACCGGTGCGCAGCGAGTTGATGGCCGCAATGTTTCTCTGCGGTGACTGCGCAATATTCATAGCCGCAGTAATCGTGTCCGTTGGAAACACCGTCCCCGCTGCATTAGGGGCGAGGTTGAAGAGCTTGCCGCATAAGCTCGGATCGCCCGCCGTGCCGCCACCAGAATTGACACACTGCAGCAGTATCTCCCCCAGTGTATTGATCTCAGCGAGCGGCAATGTTGCGCCCGCAGGCAGCGTAGGACCAGGTAGGGTCCCATTCGCGGTTGTCACAATCTGATTGATTGCCGCAAACGCGTCCGTGAGTCCGGCAGCATTCGTCGAACTGCTTCCGATGTTCGCAATTCCCGTCATGAATGGTGCAAGCGCCCACGCCGTCGCCACGGTCGTGAGTTCGTTCACGTTGATAAAGCTGGAGAGGTAAGTTCCGCCGCATGTACCTAGGCCTGACATCATGGCCAGGTTGTTATTCGTTAGCAAGGATGTGGGCATACCGCCTGTGCCCACCAGATATACCTGCGAGCCTGGAGCGCAAGTGTAACTCGGCAGATTAAAATTCCCACCCGCGTTGGTCTTCACCGTAGGTCCCAGTGGAGTCGCCGCCGAACCATATCCTGTCGTGCCCGCCTGGTAAAGTTGGACGGTTACGCCCGCGACCGGCTGCTGCCCGCCCATGACGACTCCCTGGAGGGAAGCCGTAGCGGGCGTCGCGGCAGGTTTCACAGCGTCGAAGATCACGCCCGTCCCGCAACCAGTCAAGACAGCCATCGCCAGCGCCGCATAGGTAACCAGAATAAAATTCAGCTGTCGTAAATTCCTCATGGCTTCACTCCTGTTCCGCTGGCAAGTGGAACGACCGGCGCCGCCGCGCCCAGAATCCTGGTCACAGTGTTCGCGGTGCTGCTTGGAATCCAGACGCTGCCAGAGATGTCGATTGCAATGCCGGCGGGCTTGCTGCCAGGGCCGGAGTAGCCGGTCGATGGCGACACCGCCACGCCGCTGTTGCTCAGCACACTCACCGTTCCCGCCAGGTTGGCAACCCACACCTTACCGGCGCCGTCCACGGCGATTGCAAGCGGCTTGTTGATTCCGCCAACGGTGAAGGGCGTCGAGATGACGGCGATTCCCTGCCGGCTAAACTCGCTGACGCCGTTGCTACTCGCAACCCACACATTGCCCGAAGAATCGAAAGCCAACCCAAGTGCACTGGCAATTGTCCCCACGCCTCCACCCGTATAACCGCCTGCACCGGTGATCGCGAGACCAGTCAAATCGAAGCTACTGAGGCTACCCGTCCCGTTGCCCAGCCACACGCTTCCTGCGATGGCCAGGAAACCCGTATTCTGCGTTCCGGCCGGAAAGCTCCCGCTCGCCGCCTGCGAGGCCTGCAGCGTTACCGTGCCGGCCACGCCAGTCAGCGTTACGGTGTTGCCGGCAATCGTCGCTGGCCCACTTATAACCGAGTAAGTAATCGCACCGGAGGAGTTCGACGTCGCTGTCACCGTGAACGCCGAATCTTGCGTGTGATGGTTTGGCACGCTGAACACAATCGTAGGCAGCGGCATTATCATCAGTGTATTTGTCCCCGTCGCTACCGCGTAATTCACGTCGGCAATCGTAGTGGCGGTGATGGTATGCGATCCAGAAGCAAGCCCCGAAGTGTCGTAGCCGGTGTACGTACAGGTCAGCGGACTCGACGAGCCTGAGCAGGTCGCCGTAACCGTCACGCCCGAATCGACCCGAAAAGTAAGGCCGCCCGCAGGTGCATTTCCGGTCCCGGCATAAGCAATCCGCGCCGACAAGTTGGCCGTGGCAACTCCGACTCCAATGCTCACGGCCGTCACCGTCACGGTAGGAGTTTGAGCCGTCACAGTAAGCGCTGTAGTGCCCGAGCTGCTCGCATAATTCTCATTGGTACTCAAGTACGCTCCGGTGATCGTATAGCTCCCCGCGGCCAGCGTCCCTGCAGCAGTAAATGCCTGCGTCGCGAACTCGGTGCACGTCGAGCCAGTCGAGCAACCAGCACTTCCCTTCAGCGGAGCATTTCCGATCGTCAAAATCGTCGGCGTACCGGAGAAAGTCACTGACCCCGTCGGATAGCTTCCCGGTCCCGACACGGTCGCCGTGTATGTGATCGCCGAGGGTAATCCGTAGATGTATGAAGCCGACGTCGCCGTCACTGCAACCGTCGGCGTGTAAAGGACGCCTCCCGCAGCCGCATTCTGCCAGTTGTTCACCAGGTTGGTGATGTTGACCGAACCGATGCCCGTCGCCTGGTCCCATCCTTGGTTCGTCGGAAACGCCGGCGATTCCACAGTATTACTGGTCGACAGGATCCCGTAGGATTTCCCTGACAGCGTGTAACAATTCGGCGTACCTGCCACGCAATCGACCGAAATATTGCCGGTCTGAACATCGTAAAAAATACAGCTCGAAGCCGGCGATGAACTCGTCGTGCCGATTCCCGACGCTCCACTCCCATTGCACGCAGCCCCGGTAAAGCTGCCAACGCCGAACGCCTGTCCCGCCATGCTGTATAGCACGTAGTTGGGCTGGCCGAGCCGCTCACCGGTCCTTTGCTGAATCAGGGCAAACAGGCCCGCAAGTTGTGGAGCGACAAAGGATGTTCCTCCCGCGTAGGAGATTGGCGTTGCTTGGTCCGACTGGTACGCCGGCAGATCGTGGTTCCAGAAGCCGTTTGCGGCGAACAGCGATACGTCCGGCTGCAGCCGATTCGGATAAGCCGCAAGCGTGGGCAAACCAAACACAGTTCCCGTCTGCCAGGAAGGCCGCGGGTGCAGCTTGCTCGGCCCTCCACCCCCGGCGACCATATATAGGTTGGCGGTTAGGGTCGCTCCGCACAAGGTAGCTCCGTCTGCGGAGGATCCCTCCTTGGCAGCGTTATAGATACTACTGGCGCAGGTATCGTTCCACGTCATTTCTGGAACGTAACTCTTCGCAGAACCCAGAGAAGGCGTGTTGGTGCTGTTCCAAAAGGTGCTGATGCCGAAGGCTGTGTCGCCCTGATTCTGGTTATACGTATCCTGAAAATCTGTGCCGCCGGCAGAGACATTCCACGCAGTCGTCGAGAAGGAATTCGATGTGATGCCTGAGCTCGCGACATTCCTCCCAAAGATTGCGTCCTCCGTGGCAGCGCCGTTGTCCCCAGAAGAGACCACGACAGTCTGGCCTTGGGACGCCGCCTGCTCCCACAGGTTGTTGACCAGAGTGTCTTGAGTCGGAGACTGCCCTTCGTAGTCGCCGTAACTCAAGCTCATGATGTCAGCGAGGTTATTATCGATTACCGCCTCGGCCGAAAGAAAGATTCCTGCCGTGCTGCCGGTCGATGCGCACTGCATGAAGAGCAGGTTCGCGCCGGGAGCCACCGCACCTGCCCATTCAATATCCAGAACTGCCTCGCCCTCTTCCCCATTCGCCTTTAGCTTCGCAGGAGCCGCACAGTTGCCGCCAAAACCAGTGTCCGTTACCAGCGATACGGGCGTGGCAGGATTTACGCCGAAAAGCCCGCGAAAGAACGCAACATCCCCGGTGGTGATAGCACTCTCCTCTAGCAAGGCAATCGTTACGCCTCTGCCATCGATCGGCGTCGTAGCTGTCAAGAGGGGGTTCTCGTTATAGATGGTGTAGAAGTCCTGAGGTCCAACCGCATAGTTCGTCAAACTCACCGTGTCCAGAGGATTAACCCCCAACGCACGGGCTGACACCGGGACCGACTTGCGCAGCTGTGGATGGATCGAAGGGATATCGCTCAGCGAGAGAAATCCCGCGACCAGGGGTGCAATCGCTTCAGGAAGCTGCGCTTCGCCGACCGCCGCGTAATGCACCTCTCCTGTCGTCAGTCGCACCGTGTGGATTTCCGGATGGAAGCTCTGCTCAACCTGCGCAACAGTTCCCGAAAATTCAACGAACATCCCGCTTTTGCCAACCGCATTCACCGTGAATCCTTCCGACTGAAGGTAGGTGGTAAGCGCCCCGATGTCCGAGGGTGATGGACCAAATTCCGCTCCCACCATCTCCGGCGTAAGCCATCTGTGATAGCTGAGATTGCCGCGCTGATGCAACGCCGCAACTTCGGCATCGAAGGCCGCTTGCCGCTCCTGCGGCCGCTGCAGCACCAACTGAATCTTCTCCATCGCCGCCGACGGATCGCGTGCGCCAAGATCCTGAGCGGTCGCTAACTCCCGTGGCATGGCCACCTCCGCGCGCACCATGCGGCTGCGATCGACGACCTGCGTCACCACCCGCCGCTGCACCGTGCGAAACTCCGCGCGAACTGTCGGCTCGGGTGTCTGCGCCGCAGCCGCACCGCTCAGCGTAGCCGCGAACAGGACACCCAACACGGCAAAAGTCCACCGGCACCCACCCCGTGTCGCTATCGCAAGACATAAATCGACGCGTGCATTGCCCCCGGCGGAAAACAACTGGGGACTGCGCCCACGCGTGGCAGAGCGGATCATAAAACTACCAGCAACTTTTAGATTGGACGTGCGCGTACAGCGGACCTGCAACAGCTTCTTGAGCCAGATCAAACCAAGCAAGGGAGAGACGCACAGGTCCGCTTGCACACTGAGTAAACCAAGGAAATCCCGCGAATGCGCGCGGATCGTTCAGCCCCACCGGGAAAGTTTACACCAGAAGCAACCTTTTATTCCAACATCAACACCATGCGCGCGCGGGACACGCTCAGGGCTCGACCGGAAGGACCAGCAGCGGAGTCCGCACCGGCGCAGCCAGGCCGACAAACTGCGTCAGCGTACTGCTGCCAAAGTTGCTGATCCACAGATTGCCACTCGCATCCACCGCGATCGAGTACGCCTCCAGCAGCCCCGCGTCTGCGCCCAATCCACCCGGCGGCGACAGAGCCGCTCCCGGAACACTAGCGCCCGCACCCGCCAATTCAGTAATCGATACACTCCGGAAGTTCGTTACCCACACATTTCCCGCGCCGTCGATAGCGATTCCCTGCGGATGGTTGAGACCCCCACCCGTATACGATCCGTTCGACAGAACCACACCCGCGCTGGAGATCTCGCTGATGCTGTCGCCGTAATAATTCGCCACCCACACGTTCCCAAGCCGGTCAATCGCCAATGTCGACGGGCCATTGCAGCAGGCGTAATCGGTGAATTGCGAGCCGTCCGGGGCCACCTTGGTCACACTCGAGCCGCTCTGGTTCGCAACCCACACCTTATGACTTGCATCAATTGCGGCGAATACAGGAAACGCAAATAAGGGGGACGTATATCCCGATGCGCCCGACAGCGCCTGACCCGAACTCGAGAGGTGGGTAAGATGAGAGTTCCCATAATCAACGACCCACACCGTCGTATCCGTGTCGATCGCGACGCCGGTCGGATAGTCCAGTCCGCCCGCCGTGAACCCTCCACTTCCTGCAGCCGATTGTCCGGTCGCGGTTAAAACGCTTACACTATTGCCTCGAACGCCAGTGCTTGGCTCATTGGGAATCCAAGCATTATCGTTTGCGTCCACCGCAAGCCCGTAGGACGCGCTCAGTCCGAATCCTCTGATTCCCTGCGGCAAGAACGGCTTGCCCAGTGGCGAAAACAGCGACGCTACATTGAAATAGTTCGCCACCCACACATCGCCCAGACTATCGATGCCGAGCCGCGATGGCGAGCTCATCCCGCCACCCGTGTACGTGACAAACAATGTCCAATCAGAGGGCGCTGCAGCCAGCACCGGCACAAACGCGGAGCTACTCAAAGACAACGCATAAAGCGGCGCGACCTTCGTCGCCGGATTGCGAACCAGATTTAGAGCCGCGTCCAATGTATTGGCCGGTGAACTGCTTCCAATCGGCGTGGTCGCAGCGAACAGCATTCCGCAAGCCCTTCCACTTGGAGTCGACGTCGCGCAGGCGTTCAGCAGGTTCGCAACCGAATCAATCTTCGCCGCCGGTGAACTTCCATTCGCCGCAAACGTCAGGCCCGGACTGCTACCCGCTACAACATCAGCCAGCGCGGAAGCAGTAGCAACCGCTGTTTGCAAGCCAAGCAGGTTAGTGGAACTCGCGCCGAGATTGCCGCCCGCCGAAAGGAACTGCGACAGCGCGTACGTCGCTGCAACCGTCGTCACCTCGTTCACCACGATCTGGCTGGCAGCCGCAACGTGATTGCAATCCCCCATGACTGTCAGCAAGACTAAGGCGTCATTTGCGGAGGCAGCCGCCAGCCCCGGCTTGCCCCCTCGCGCCACCACGTAGACCTGCGACGAAGAGAGCGGACAGGTATAGCCAGCCGGAACAGTAAACACTCCATTCGCATCCGTCGTCAGCCCGCTGGTGAGAAGTGAAGTAGCGGCTGAACCGTTGCCGCCGGTGCCTGCCGCATACAACTGCACCGACGCCCCGATGACAGGCTGCTTCCCTGCCATCGCCCTCCCATTAAATCCGTTTCCAGAATAACTAGCGAGTGGCACGCGCACATCGGAGATTAGGCTGCCGCATCCGCTTGTTCCTACTATCAACAAACTCGCCACCGAGATGGTGGCGGCGGCGTTGAGCAAATTGAGAACTGGAAGACGCATGGGGGTCAGGTTGGTGCAGCGGCCGTGCTGGGGACCCGGCTCCGAACCTCGATTTGCCACGATAGCACCCGTGCGTGGAAGCTAGCGGCCGGAGATTTTCCGGCGAGCTTTTAGCCGCGAGCGAAATGTAGAAAATAGAGCGCCCGCCGAACCCACAAGTGCGAGCACAACCGTAGGATTCTCAGGAGAATCGGTGCAGCCAGTCTGCGCATGAAGCGGTACAGCCACCAGCAGAACTGCCGCGGACCACAAAATAATCTGCGATGCTTTGTTCATACCGTTCCTCGAACACGAATCTACGGAACGAAAAAGCTAAAGTCAATAACCTTATTGATCAACCCCGTCGGTCGAACTATAAGTGCTCTTGTCATTCTCAGCACCGCGAAGAATTCCGCATTTCGCCCATAGCACTGACACCGCTCGAAACCCCACCCCCACCCAATCTCGACACAACGAAATCATGGTCAATGCCCGGTTGATCGGCGTCAAGCTTGCGCGCTGTGCCGTGGCCTGTACAAAACCCATCGCCACTGGTTTCTGACGGTCGTCGCACTACGACCGCCTCCCCCCAGGGTATATACGGTTAAGTCTCTTGGTACACCAACTTGCAGATATATTTGGCCCAAACGTATGAGGACGAGCGAATTAGCGCAAATCTCGCGGTTGTGAATGCTGGACATGGAATCTGGACCGTTTTGGTGAAAAAGAATTCGACTAGGGTGTGTCTCTTAAATCCTGTTGGTTCTACCAAGGGCGGGCCGGATCAACTATTGAGGTCGATCTGGAATTATGCGCTAGCATACTGGGAGGCAACGCCCGTCAGCACACCCGTACCACATCGATGCCGAGCAACTTGCCCAGTTTGTCCAACTTGTCGCCCACGTGTCCAAGCCCGACCGCGCAATGGTGCGCGGGAGCTTGATCGTTCCACCGCTGAACAAATCCGCGGGCGCCGATCGGGAAGCGGTAGCGGCTGTTGGTGTTCCCGATCTCGAGAATCGGCCCCGCCTCGGACGCTCCTTCGGCAACCAGTAGTTTAAATCCGCCTCGGCCGTTCGCCGATTTCGATTCCACGACCGAGAGCAGCGTCACCGGACCATTCTTCACGCTCATCTCGACCGAAAGCCCACGGCCAACCTTACCGTGAAACACGGCGAGCGGCTTCACCTTGGTTTTGCCCTCGGCGATGCCGGAGTGGCCCGGACCATCGTGGCCCATCAGCACAACATCATCCTTGAAATCGACTGCGTAATACTCGGTAAACGAGCCGCCGGCACCGAGCGAGTCCAGAATCTTCATCGCAAGCGCGTTCTTCACCTCGTACTCGCCGGCGACGGGAACGCCGCGTCGCGTCAGCATCGAAGTCCCAACAATGATCGACGTGATCGTGTCTTCGTTCATCGCGCAGCCCGTTCCGCTGTAGAAGTAAGCCAGCGCGCCCAGCGAGTGTCGCGCGACCAACTCATCCAGCGCCGTCGCCGTCCTCGCAGCCCGCGCAAGCTCGTCAGCGGAGCAATCTGCCTGCACGTCGAACTCGCTCTGGAACTCGGCAAGCTTCGCAGCGACCGCAACGTCCGTCACCTCGGCGCGCAGCGCGCCAAGCTCGTCGATCTCCAGCATCTCGATGTGCGTGCCGAACACGCTCGATACCGCAGTCAGATCGGTCGCGATGTCGAGCATGCCGCCGTAATAATGCCCCATCAGGCCGAGCCGCATGTGGCTCAGCGTCTCGACTACCTGCGCCGCCTCAATCCAGTCCCCGATCTCGCGCCAGCATTCAGGATCGCCGTCGAGCACGCCCGTCACCTGATGAAATGGCACGCCCGAGCGTGCAAATACATTCGCGATCTCCGGCACCGGACACGCCGAGCAGAACGCAAGCCAGTCGCCAGTCATCGCCGTGCGATCAGGCAGCGCGTTGAAGCGCGCATAATCGATTGCCGCCTCAGGCTGTAGATTCAACACAAGCACTGGAACCTTCGCGCGTCGCACCACTGGCAGCACAGTCGACGAGAGCGCGTACGTCGTCACGTAAAGCACTAGCAGATCGACATCCTGCCGCCGCGCCTCGTGCCCAACCGCAAATGCCTTTTCCGCTGAATCGACCAGTCCGAAGTTGACGATCTCGCGACCCGGTGCCGCGAGTTTGTCCGCTACTCGTTCCAAGTAGCCCTGTAATCGCTCTTCGAGGCCTGCAAACTGGCTCCAGTAAGCAGCCAGCCCGATCCCGAACAACCCAACGCGAAGCGTTCCACCCTCGGCCATTCTATCCTCAATTAGCGGCTCAACGCCCCGCGCCAACATCTTACTCTGCGCGCAACAGGCAGAGGTCAGCTAGAATTCGGAAGCAGCAAATGTGCGGCAAAGGAGCAGAACCGTGGGCGTAGTAGCAGGAGTCGACTTCGGCACGCTGAGCGTGCGCATCTCCATCTTCGACAAGGAACGCGGCAAACTCGGATCGGCCGTCGCAGAGTATCCGCTGCACAGTTCCGCTTCGGATCCGCACCAAAAAACGCAGAGTCACGATGACCAGATGGATGCGCTCGTCCGTGCCATGCACGAGGCAGTTCGCGTCAGCCGGATCGACGGCAAAGTGATCAAGTCGATTGCGCTCGATACCACCGGCTCCAGCGTCATCGTTGTCGGCGAGGGCCTCGTCCCACTTGGCGAATACTACCTGTGGTGCGACCACCGCGCCGCAGGCGAAGCAGCCGAGATTACCAAAGCTGCGCATGCCTTCCACGGTGGCACGGGCTTTGAGGGAATCGACTGGTGCGGCGGTGTCTACTCGTCCGAATGGGGCTGGTCGAAGCTGCTGCATTGGCTTCGCCACAACCCAGAGCTGCGCCCGAAGTTCGTTACCGCGCTCGAACACTGCGACATGGTTGCGGCAACACTTTGCGGTGTCACCGATCCGGCAGAAATTCCGCGCAGCATCTGCGCCATGGGACACAAGTGGATGTGGAATCCGCGCTGGGGAGGCCTGCCGCCGGAGGAATTTCTCACTGCTGTCGATCCGCTGCTCGCCGGCGTGCGCGACAAGATCACCGGCCACTACAACACGTCGGATGTAATCGCGGGTCATCTGTCCGCAAAGTGGGCGGATGCGCTCGGCCTCACCGCCGGCATTCCGATCCCGACCGGCGCGTTCGATGCTCATTGGGACGCGATTGGAGCCAACATCCGCCTCGGTGATGTCGTGAACGTCATCGGCACCTCGACCTGCATCATCGGGCTCAGCGACAAGCAGACCCTGGTGCCCGGAGTCTGCGGCGTCGTTCCAGGCTCGGTCGATCCGAAGCAGGTTGGCATCGAAGCGGGCATGTCCGCTGTCGGCGACGTCTTCGCCGCCATCGCGGCGCGCGCCGGAACCACTGTCGCAGCGCTGTCGGAAGCAGGCGAACACCTTAAGGCCGGCCAAACCGGCCTGCTGCGTCTCACCTGGGACAACGGCGATCGCACCGTGTTGGTTAATCCGGCGCTCGGAGGTGTCACGTTCGGGTGGAATCTGCACCACACCGCTGCGGATGAGTTGCACGCCGCGGTCGAAGGCTCCGCGCTGCACACACGCATCATCTTCGACCGCATGGAGGAGAACGACGCGCCGATCCGCCGCGTCATCAACGGCGGAGGAATTCCGAAGCGCAATCCGAAGCTGAATCAGATCTACGCCAACGTACTGCGCAAGCCTGTGCTGGTGCCTGAAGGCGATGTAACGTCACTCGGCTCGGTTATCGTCGCGTTTCTGGCCGCCGGCGATTTTACGTCCATTGAAGAGGCGCAGAACGCGCTGTGCCCCCCGTTCAAGACGTACACGCCAGAGCCGGCCGAGGCTGCGCGCTACGACCGCCTCTTCAAGCTATTCCGCGATGCTTACTTCGCGTTGGGAACGCCCAACGCCCAACCCACATCGCTGGGCCACATTCTGCCAGAGTTGCAAGCTATACGCCGCGACGCTACCGCCGCATCCGGATAACGACGGGAATCAAAGCCCGCAGGACAGATCAAATGGGAAAAACGATAGCGTCCCGTCCGCCCGCTGATATTTAAGAGTCAGGTTGGTGCTACCGTTCACAGTTGCTGCGACCGCCGTTCCCGAGTTGTCGCGCTTCGAGCATCCGACGTGAAAAGAGCTCACGGGAGCTTTCCAATTGCTCTCCGTCGTGAAGTCCTCTGTAAAGCGTTGCAACGGGTAGTCCTTATATTTCTGCGGGTGCTGTTGCCAGTCCGCATCGTTGTAGAAGATCCCGTACGCTTTGGAATAGTCCTTAGCCTGCAGCGCCGACAGGAAGCCGCTAACCTTATGCTCCACCGGCAGGTTCATAAAAAACCACCCGTGTCCCATCAGAAATCCAGCGACCGCAATCACCACAAGGAGAGCCGCCGTAATGCCCGACCCGACCAGGATATTGCGCTTGCGGTTTTCCTTTTGCTCATCGAACTCCGGTGCATTGAGCAACGTCATTGCCTTGGACCTCCGTCCCGAACCCTTACCTATTAGACACCGAAGCCAACCGCGAAGTGCCCGAATTCTGACGCTTTATCGCCACCCGAACGCTCCCTCGAAGAACTCGATGTCCGTGGAGCCGTCGATAACGTAAACCGAAGCGACGTCGAACCGCACCGGGATCGAGCGGCGTTCCCGTTCGGGAAAGCTTTGCAGGTACATTGCCGCCAGCCTGCGCACCATATCGCGCTTGTCCTCATCGACGGCAGATTCAGCGGGCTTCATGTCGCGTGCCGTTCGCGTCTTCACTTCGATGAAGCACAGCCGGTCGTCGGCCCAGCCGATTAGGTCGACATCGCCGCGCATCTTCGTACTGGTCCAGCGTCGCGCCACCACGATGACACCGCGCCGCCGCAGTTCGAAGAGCGCTGCCCGTTCTCCGCGCAGACCTGTTTCCAGATGCGGAGCAGTCGTTGAAGCGCGTCCACGCCTCGTTCGCAAAAAATCCAGGCGACCGAGACCCCACTCCTGCGCGTCGATCATCAACCGCTCAAACTTATTCGCTGGCACCATCCAGAGGATGATAGACCCACGCTCACCGGCCTGGCTTCGGACTGGACCTACTCGCAGCGGAGGGCCTCGATAGGGTCGAGGTTGGCAGCGCGGATGGCGGGAATCATGCCGCTGACCAGCCCCGTGAGGGCGAGAATAACGCTGGCGACGACAACTGATGTGGGCGAGATCAGAAGACGGATGTCGGCGGCCTCAGCGTGTTTGGCCAGCGCGCTGTAAAACGTGATCCTCCCAACCAAGTTGGAGATGAGATACGCGAGCGCTATTCCGGAGGCTCCGCCAACGCCGGTGATAGCCATGGCCTCGGCGAGGAATTGCAGCAGGATGTGTTTTCTGCGTGCCCCAAGGGCTTTTTCGATGCCGATCTCGCGAGTGCGTTGCTGGACGGCGACCAGCATGATGTTCATGAGGCCGATGCCGGCGATGCCGAGGGTCAGCGCTCCGACCAGAGAGAGCAGGACCTGAAGAGCTATCGCAAGAATTTTAAACTGGCGCAGCTCCGTCATCAGGTTGGCAACGTAGATGGCGTTGTGGTCGGATGGCCGGAAGTGGTGCGCGGCGGCCAGGGTACTGCGCAAGCCCTTCTCGGCAAGTTCATTATCGCCGGTGTAACTGAACCACATGCCGTCGATGTATTGCGTGTCTTTGATGTCACCCATGGTGTTGAATGGAATATAAATCTGGCGATTAATATCATTGTCGCCTTCCTGCATTTTGGGGCTGAGCACACCGATGATAGTGAACATCTCCCCATTGAGGCGAATTGGTTCGCCAAGCGCCCATCCTCCGGAGAAGAGCTTGGTCTTCGCCTCTGATCCGATGACGCAGACGTGGGCGCGCTGTTGGTCTTCTGAGCCATTGAAGAATCGTCCCTGATCGGTGCCCAGCTTCATAATGTCCTGGTAGGGCGGCCGCACGCCAACCACGCTCCAGGTGTAGGTGTGGAGATCATTCTGCACGGGCACATCTTTGTAGGCGGCGGGGGAGATCTGGCCGACTCCTGGAACGCCGGCGATGGCGCGATCGATGTCGTCAAGTGTGAAGCGAACCTTGACGCCCGCTTTATCGCCACCTGCCTGCTGACTGGTGCGGCCGGGAAAAACGCCGATGGTGTGAGTGCCGAATTGTTCAAAGATTGCCTCGATGGCGTGGCTGAAGCCTGCGCCGTAGGCAAGCAGCAGCACCACGGTTGCAACTCCCCAGGCCATTCCGACCATGGTGATCATGGTGCGGCGGCGGTTGAACAGCATCGCCTCCCAGGATTGCCCGAGAATATCTTTGAACATATGAGGTGCCTCTTAGTGCCATTTTCGACGTTTGACGTTCGAGGTCCAAAGACCCGGGGTCCAGAATCTCACTCTCGCCGAAGTGCCTCGATGGGATCCATTTGCGCGGCTTTGTTGGCGGGATAGAGGCCTGCGGCCACGCCGCACAGCACCAGGGATCCCATGGCGAGCGCTGCCGACCAGGGGACTAATCGCGGCGGATCGAAGCCCGGCATCTTGTCGGTGAGAACCTGCTGAAGAAGCCACATCAAGCCCGCGGAGCCGCCAATTCCAATAAGCCCGCTGATGCCGGTCAGCAGCAAACCTTCCCAGAAAAACTGGGCGATGATACTACGTTTAGTAGCTCCGATAGCTTTGAGCACGCCAATCTCCCGGGTGCGTTCGGTGACAGAGACGAGCATGATGTTGACGATGCCTACGGCGCCCAGTCCCAAGGTCACGATTCCCACTCCGCCGAGAAAGATGTCCATCGCGTTGAAGATTGCGCCCACCATCCTCTCTTCCTCGATGGTATTGAACTGGTTGAAGGCGTCTGTGAGCGACGGGTCGAAGCCATGGCGCTCCGCGATAACTCGATCGGCGGCGGCAACTGCGGCCACAGACTCGCCTCTCAGGGTTGGTTGGTACTGGATCGACGTCAGGGCGTCGTGGGCGACGTTGTCTCCCTTCAACGCAAACAGTTCCTGCATTGTGGTGATGGGGATGTAGAGCCTTTGGTCGTTGCCGTCGTTGTCCCCACGACTAATCTTCCCGGCCACGCCGATGACGGTGAAGCTGGTGCCGTTGATGGTTACAGTCTCTCCAAGAATGGGACGTCCCGGGAACATGAGTTTTGCGGCTTTCAAACCAAGCACGGCAACGCGGCGGCGCTCGGATTCATCATCCTCATTGAGGAAGCGGCCCTGGACGATGGGAAGAAACTTTACAGTGGAGTAGTTGGGTTGGACTCCGATGACACGGCTGGACGTGTTGCTCCACTGGCTTACTTCGTAGAGATCGGACCTGCCCAACTCGACGGTGACGGCGCGGATTTCGGGCAGGTGACTCAACGCTGCTTCGTCGCCTGAGGTTAATTGGTAGGGACGCATTCCGGTGTGCTGGTTGGCCACCGCGGGGATCGTTCCGTTAAACATCATGATGATGTCATTGCCCAACGTGGACAACTGCTTATGTTGCCCGGAGCGAAACCCTTCTCCCAGGCCCACGAGGACCAGCAACGAGCCTACTCCCCAGGCGATTCCGAACATGGTGAGGACGCTGCGCAGCTTGTTGGCTGCGATGGCGCGGAAGACCTGGACGAGGATGTCGGAGAAGCTCTGCATAGCGGTTTTGAGAACGAGGGGAGGGCGCCCAGGTGAATGATACGCGGCTGGATGGGCTGCGGTTCCACTTCGAGGATAACCACGTACACGCGTGGAACCGGGCGGGGGCGGAGTGCGTACATAACAGAAGTAGGCGAAGACATCGCTTGCGGGCGAGAGTTGATATTTCTTATTGCATCGATGGATTGCGCGAGGAATGGCTGCGGCTTTCTTGGCGTAAAGGGAGGTTTTGGTGGCTGGGTCGCGAAAGAGAAAACGATTCTGGATCTTGCTAAGCGTCGGGGTGATCCTTTTTTTGACGGTGGCCGGATTCGGGCTGGCACGGATGGTAAAGGGTTCATCGATCGACGCCAACCGAATGGCGAAGGTTACCCGCGGCGATGTGGCGCGGTCTGTGGTGGCTACAGGAAAGATTCAGCCAATCACCAAGGTAGAGGTTAAGAGCAAAGCTTCGGGTATCGTCGAAAAGTTGTTCGTCGACATCAATACCCACGTGACCAAGGGCCAGCAATTGGCGCAACTTGACGAGCAGGAAATATTGGCGCAAGTGGAAGCCCAGCGAGCGCAACTTGCGTCCGCTGAAGCAAACGTGGCTACGTTTCAGGCGAATATTGAACAGGACAGGGTCAATGCCGCAGCCCCCGACCTGCCGATGTATAAAGCCACTCTTGATCGCAATATCACGATGAGAAAAGAGGGCCTGGTCAGTCAGCAGGCGTTGGACGACACCAACAAGGAATATCTCGCCGCGCTCACACGACGCGACTCGTCCCGCGCGCAAGTCGGCGTGGATACCGCCAAGTTGAAGCAGGCGCGGGCGCAGGTACTGCAGAGCCAGGCGAGCTTGAAGCAATCTGAGGAGCAGCTTAGTTACACGACAATTGTGGCGCCGATGGATGGCGTAATCCTGTCTCGCGACGTTGAGGTCGGCGCGGCGGTAAGTTCGATCTTGGTGCTGGGTTCGACGGCCACCCTGGTGATGACCGAAGGGGACATCAACAAGGTGTATGTACAGGGCAAGGTAGACGAAGCGGATATTGCGCACGTGTATATGGGTCAGCCGGCGCGCATTAAAGTGGAGAGCTTTCGCGACCGGAGTTTCAACGGCAAGGTGACCAAAATCGCGCCGCTGGGGGTGGAAAAAGACAACGTTACGACGTTCGAGGTGCGAGTCTCAATCGACAATCCTGGGGGCGAACTAAAGGCCAATATGACGGCCAACGCCGAGATCCTACTGGACGAGCATAAAGGTGTGCTGACGGTTCCGGAGAACGCCGTGAGTTACGACGCGCAGAAGAACGCGTCAGTCCAGGTTCCAGATAGCAAGCAGAAGGATGGGACGCGGACGGTGCAGGTGAAGGCAGGACTTTCCAACGGCTCGCTGACAGAGATCGTGAGCGGACTGACCGAAGGGCAGCAGGTGGTGTTGCAGCAATAAGGAAAGCTAGATGAAGGCCTCGACTCCATCGAAGGCGGGAAGGAACCAGAGGTCGGTTGAAGGGTCGGGAAAGCCTTCGAAGGGCTGGCTGAGGTCGACCATGATGCTGCGGAGAGCTTCGTAACATTTGCCGTCGAGCTTCGCGGGAACGTCGCGGTCCATGATTGCGGTGATTCGTGAGGGCAGGAGGGCTTCTCGGTAAGGCCGCTTCTCGGAGAGCGCACCGTAGATATCTGCGACCGCGAGCAGCCTGGACTCGAGCGAGAGTTCGTTGCGGCGAAGACCGTGAGGATAGCCGGAGCCATCGAGCTTCTCGTGGTGCTCGCCAGTGACTACGGCGATCTCGCGGAAGGCGGTTATGTGGCCGAGGATTTCGGCGCTTAGGCCTGGATGTATCTGGATGATCCCAAGTTCGGCTTCGGTCAGTTTTGTAGGCTTGTCGAGAATCGTGTTGGAGATGCTGAGCTTGCCAACGTCATGAAGCAGCGCTGCTCGGCGAAGCAACTGCATGCGGTCCGGGGCGAGCCCCATCACGTTTCCGATTGCGACAGCAGCGTCCATGACTCCGACTGAATGACGGTAGGTGAAGGGAGATTTTGCATCGACGACGCCGGCGAAGGTCTCGCATATGGCGTCGATGTCGAGGGCGGAAAGCTGCGCCTGCCTTTCGGGGTTGAGACGAAGAATCGCGGCTCGAGTCTCCTCGACGGGATCGTTGGGCAGGCAGTTCTGCCAGAGCCGGCGCGACTTATCGAGCGTCACGGCTGCGGCGGTAAGATCGGGATCAAACCAGCGGCCCGAACGCCCGACCAGCGTATCCATGGCGACCTGGGGGCCTTGCGCCATGCAGAAGGCGTCGAGATGCTGAGCAATGCCCATCAACCGGGAGATGACGGGAATGTCCGCTCCCTTGAGGCCGCTTGGATAGCCGCCTCCGTTCCAATGTTCGGCGAGATAACGGACACCGACAGCGACCCGATTGCCAAGACCGAGTTTGCGAATGATGATGGCTCCGCGGTCGCACCGGAGCTCGATCAGATCGCGATGGTTGGTGTGCTGGGTGGCAGCGATTTTGGCGATGCGCGCGCCTTTCTCCAAAATGGAAGCGCCGGGCAGAACCTGCTGCCACAGCATTTTTACGGTCGAGAATTGGGGTCTGAGCGGCCGCGTCCAGTCCGCGAGCTTGGCGCCGGCTTTGACTGCCCGGTCGTCTCCGCCAACAATCTGACACATGCGGGCGGAGTTGTTGCTACAGCCCACATCTTTGAGAAGGCAGGCGTAATAGAGGTCGGAGATAAAGTCCTGCTCCAGACCGGTCGCCATGGCCAGACGAACAGCCAGCAGACAAGAACGGATTGCATGGCCAGGGACCGCTCCCTCAGTCAGGTCGAGGGCGAATGACAGCGCGACCAGAATCTCCTGGAGAGACGGTTGGTTGGCTTCAGCCTGATTGTTGTACGTCGCGGAGGTGGGTGGCATGATCTTACAAATGATCATGTTTCGACTGCAAGTTTGTGCATCCCTCGTTGGTGGTATTCACTCAGAACTGTGATCCCACTACGTACTAGCTATATTTCAGCCAGCGGAGGATTTCGGTAAGGTTAGGGCGTTTGCCGTACATCAACACACCGATGCGGTAGATACGGCTGGTGACCCAGATGATCCCGCAAATGCTGGCCGATGTAAGCACAAGGGAGAGGGCGACCTCCCATGCTGCTGGATGGCCGAGCGAGACTCGGAAGTACATCAGTAGAGGTGTGAACGGTGGGATCAGCGCGAGGACGCGGGCGAGGGTGCTGTCGGGAGTGGTCAACAGCGAGCCGAGCATCACGAAACAGAACAGGAGAGGAAGAACAAGGAACATGTTGAGCTGCTGTAGTTCCTGTTCGGAATTGGTCATGGCGCCGAGTGCGGCGGCGATGGAGGCGTAGAAGAGGTATCCGAGAATGAAATAGACGAAGAAAAAGATAACTTGCGTCGCGGTGAGCGAGATGTGAAAGAGGCCTCCGCCGAGATGCAGGACCGAAGAGACGCCGACTAAAAGCAACGCCGCTGCGAGCCAAATGCCTACCTGAGTCAGCCCGACCGAGCCAACCCCGATGATCTTACCGGCCATCATCGCTTCGGGCCGGATCGTGGCCAGCAGAACCTCGAAGATGCGCGAGGTCTTCTCTTCAATAATGGACCGAGCCACGTTCATCCCGTAAAGCATGATTACCAGGTACATGACGAAGAAGAGCACGGAGACGCTGATCTGGGCGGACTCGGGATCCTCGCGATGGGGGGCGCGCGAGGCCACGACCACCACAGGTTGCAGCATAGTATCTTCATCGGCAGCGACAACTCCGCGATGGGTGAGCTGTTCCCGAATCAAAACTTTTTCCAGGGCACTGGCGAGAAGATTCTTGACCGAGGCATCACCCTTTTTTCTTGGGGTGTAGGTGAATGCCGGCCGATTGGCCCCTGCAGTGGCTGGCGTAATCCAGAGGTAACCGTCGAGATCGTTGGAATCAAGATCCTGGTCCAGTTGGGCGCGCGTGTCAGGGCCTGCGTTCATCGCGTCGACGAGAATGTGAGGCTGCTTCTTCGCGGAATTCGGAGTCGGTTGGCCCCCTTCCGTCTCGGCCTGAGTCGCTTCCCGTTGCTCTTGCTGACGGAGCAATTCGGACTGCAGATCGAGAACTAGCTGGGTGTCGGAGGAGACGACCGCTATGTGGATTTCGCTGGTTGTCTTGGAGCCGAGGAACATGCTGCCAAAGACGAAACCCGCCATGATAAGAGGGATCATGATGGTGGTAATCATGAAGCCGCGGGTGCCGATGCGCTCGGCGTATTCGCGGTGCGCAATCAGCCAGACATTGCGCATGGAGACAGCTCCCAACTTAGGCATCGAGGTAGCTCCCTTCAGGCGCTTCGATCTTGTTCACAGCGAGGTCCTGTGACTTCTCTCCGGGAGATGACTCCTGAACCTTTTCGATGAAAATCTCCTCGAGAGTAGGTTCGGTCACCTCAAAACGAGTGACGTGCGCATTTTGAAGGGCGCTAATTAAAATCGCCTGCGCATCGTCGGCAAGGGTTGCGGATGGACGAAGTTTGATCTCCGCCTGCCCGGGATAACGGGTAACACTTTCCACGCTGGGATGGTGGAGGAAGGCATCGTCGCCCTCGAACGTGATGTGAACGCGGTTGCGAGGATAGCTCGACTTGACGTCCCGCATGGAGCCCGAGAGAACAAGGCGCCCGCGATGGATGAGGGCGATGTGATCGCAGAGCTTTTCCACCTGATCCATGCGGTGGGTGGAGAAGAGCACCGCTTTACCCTCGCTGCGAAGTTCAAGCAGCGTGTCCATCAATAAGGCCGCGTTGACGGGGTCAAGTCCACTGAAGGGCTCGTCCATAATGATGAGGTCAGGATCATGGAGTAGCGAAGCGATGAACTGGATCTTTTGCTGCATGCCTTTGGAGAGGTCTTCAGTCTTTTTGGGCAGCGCTTCGGAGATTTGCAGCTTTTCGCACCAGGTGCGGGCTCTCTTCTCCGCCAACGCCGCGCTGAGATAGTGGAGCCGACCGAGGAAGACGAGCTGGTCGAGGACGTTCATCTTTTTGTAAAGTCCGCGCTCCTCGGGCAGATAGCCGACGCGGCCTAACATGCTGCGGGCAAACGGCTTGCCGAAGAGAGAGACGGAGCCCGAGTCGGGGACAGTGATGCCGATCATCATGCGGATGGAACTGGTCTTGCCCGAGCCATTGGGTCCGAGCAGGCCAAACATGGTGCCCGCTTCGACCGTGAAGGAGAGATCTTCGACCGCGACCTTGGTGTCGTACACCTTGCGGACATGGTCAAGCTGAACGATGGACATAGATATGGTTAGCGAATATGGGACGACCCAGTTTAGCAGTGGGCATTGGGGCATGGTCTATAGCACTCTTGGCCCATGCCACGCAGAGGCGCGGGTAAAGGGTCCGTTTGAAGCTGGAAGGCAAACGAAGTTACCTGTCACCCCGTTTTCAAAGCACGACAACAATGCCAAGATCGGCTCGACGGAATCGTGTGATGTAATGCCGAAGCGAGAGTCCAATGAAATCGCAAGTTCTGAAGTCCTTAGGGCGTAGGTTCGCCGGAACGGCTCTGCTGTTTAGTGGCATCGTAGGTGTTGGGACAAGTGTTGTTCTTTTGCTCTGTAGTTCCTTCGGCTACCTGCCGTACAGCGACCGGCCCGGTCCTGGGTGGTGGTGGCGAGTTCACTGGCCGTCGTGGGCAGAGACTGCCACCTATATCGGATTTGCGCCTTGGTTCGCCTACTTCTGTTTGTATTTCGGCTGTGGATTCTTCGGACTGAGCTTAGTGCTTGGCGTCGCCTCCACTCCTCGTTGGCTCAATCGCCTTCTAGGAGGTGCGATTGCAGCCGCTGCTGCTGGTCTCGCCGTTATGGGAGCCGGGTGGATTCTTGCACTTTCTTCGATCGGTCCTGACGCGGCATTTGTCCTTGGCCTGCTGTATGGTGTCTTCCTTTTCCCCCGCTTTATTCAGCCGCGGACTCAACCGATTACCACATGGATGCGGATAAGCGCAGTCTCCTGCGCTACGGCCTTGTTCCTTTATTGGATCGCTTCTCCGTTCCTTTCGAAACGCCCAGTTCCAGATGTCAACTATGACCTAATACGTGTCACTCCCGGAGAGAAGGCTGTGACTGCTACCGCATTCCTCGGATCGGAGTTTGCGGCAGGCTTAGCTGTCCTTGATTTGCGAGGCGACACCCACGGCGGCATTGGTGGCGGGGGTGGAGGCTCCGGTCAAAATGCGCCGCCCATCGACATTGAGCTGATTGCACTCGAACCGATCATGAAAGAGACGAGACTCGCAATTCCGAATACCGGCAACGTTATCTATGTTCTGAAAAATGGATCTTGGACTGCGCATCCATCCGTCATGCAAAAGGACAAGCGCACCTTGACTGTGAAACCCGGAACAGATCCTCACTATGATGGCGGCCGCGTGAAGCTGGGTGAACAATCAAATTTCCGGGCATTCACGTGGTATCCCGCCATTCCCAAGGGACAATAGCGGCGTTGGCATCGGCCCGCTCTTATGGCAAGGCCGGGCCGTGCGTCGTGCCTAAGAGGTCCAGTTGTCGGAACCGCTAATGATTGACCTCAAATTGATCCATTAGCGAACATCGGCATGGGTTGACACGTCTGCGGCACGGCACGCTACAATGGATGAAGTCGCGATTCGGGCGCAGGACTTGGCTTGAGTCGGGAACTTTTCATTGTCGGCAATGCCAATCCTTTGAAAAGATATGGATTTCGTCAGTTTCCCATCACAAGAAGCTGGTACTGGGCTGCCCGTGTATTCGAGTCGCTGTCGGTGCTTGCGGATCAACACTCGCTTATCGCGAAATTACTGTAGTCCGACCGACGGCACAAGCCGGGTCGAAGGAGACTTACCATGCGTCATCGCAATGCAGGATTCAAACTTGGCCGCAATCCCAGCCACCGCCGCGCACTTCTGCGCAACCTCGTCACCTCGATTCTGCTGATGGATCGCGTGGAGACCACTGTCACCAAGTGCAAGGCGACCCAGCCGCTGGTTGAAAAGATGATCACGCTGGGCAAGCGGGGCACAGTTCATGCTCGTCGTCAGGCGCTCGCGTTCATGATGACGCCAGAGTCGGTCGATCGGCTGTTCAACGTTGTAGCTCCGCGCTACTCGGACCGCAAGGGCGGTTACACACGCATCACACGCAGCGGCGCGCGCAAGGGCGATGCTGCTGAGATGGCGTTCATTGAACTTCTCGGCGCAGAGCATGAGCTGGACGAGAAGCGCCAGAAGCGTGAAGAAGCCCGCGCCAAGAAGCGTGAGGAGATGGCCAAGCAACTCGAAGAAGAAAAGCCAGGCGAAGCTCCTGATCCGAACGCCGAGCCGTAGAGTCAAGCCAAATAATTTTAGAAATCAGAAGCCCGCCGCAGGATCCTCGCCTGCGGCGGGCTTGTTTGCGCTTGAGGTATTTTGAGGGTGGAGTGAATTCACCATGGAAGATGACTACATTGTCGTGCTGACTACAGTGGGAACAAAGCAGTTTGCCCATGACCTTGCGCGTTCGGTCGTGGCTGCGCGGCTGGCTGCTTGTGTGCAGATTCAATCAGTTGATAGCGTGTATCGCTGGAAGGGTGAGGTTCGCTCCGAACCGGAGTGGCTCTTGGCCATCAAAACAACGCAACAGAGATATGCGGAACTAGAGCAGCACATCAAGGCGAACCACTCCTATGAAACGCCTGAAATAGTCCGTATACCCACTGCCGGGGGCTCGCGCGAATATATAGGCTGGATCGCCGAGTCCGTTGGGTCAGGCGAAGTGGACTGACGAAGGTCGCCGCGGTGAGCAACCGCAGTGCCCGCTGGGAGTGCTCATAAGGTCAACATATCTTTTGTGCACGACCACTCCCAATCAGCGTCCTGCATCTTATTCTGAATGTAGGAGCGTGCATCATGAGCCATCAAGAACAAATCGTCGCTATCACCGATGAGCTTACGAGCGCGATTCAAGGGGTTGTTGAATCCTTTGAGCCGTACCGCGCTGACCATCGGCCCGACTTCGCCGATGTGGATCGCTGGCTTATCTGGAACAATAGGACTTCGGAGCGACTAGGCATTGTAGCGCTCGCTGGACCGCAGGAACGTGCGCTGTCGATCGTGGAGAAGAAGATGCTACTGCGATCGCGCGCGATGGACCTGCTGCGCAATGTAGCGTAGCGCCGAACCTTTTTTAGCCTAAGGTTCAGTCCGCAGATTCATTTTCATTCCGCGTCATCGTCTTTTCCTGCGAAGCGTCAAAGAAGCTAGTTACGCTAGGTCGAATGAGCTGCGATCGGGACCGTTGCAAGTGATTCCCGGCAATCACTTGCGGGGTAGATGTTGGCCGTTGCTCCAGAAAGAACGGGAGTGAGCCACATTCCTGTTGATCCTCGGAGACAAGTAAATAACCATGGGATGACAATTTGCTGACATTTCGCCTGGGCGGACACCCTAGGCTCCATCTAGCCGGCAGAAACTCCCAACCGGTAAACTACTCTGGCCTGGTGAAGGCGAGAGTAGCGGAGCCAGATCATCATGCTACAGTCAGCGACGCACATGGACACGGCAGAGGCCTGCGGACATCCTCTCCAACTCGGCCACCGCACTTCCCTCCGGCAACCTAAGCCAGCAACCCTGCGGATGGCCGGCCTGCTGGTCGCGGCAATGGCTTCCTCCAGCCTGCTGGCGCAGACCGCGGGCACCTATCAAGTAACCCCCATCATTTCAGACGTAGCGATCCCAGGCGCGACCCCCACCATCGACCCGGGATTCATTGACCCGTGGGGCGTCTCGGGCGGCAACACGTTGTGGATCGATACGGCCGTCACTGGATTCAGCTACCTCAGCTCCGTTGCCGGGGTAATCAACCCGACGATCAAGGCAGTCATCCCGGCCGCCAGCGGCACGGGGATAGGACAGCCGACAGGCACGATCCAGAATCCCACCACCGGGTTCATCCTTTCGAACGGCGCTAGGGCATCCTTCTTGTTTGCCACGCTCGATGGCACCATCTCCGGTTGGAATGGCGCTCAGATCGCCGGTGGCAATCACGCACTCATTCAAGTGAATAACAGCGCGACCAACGCGGTCTACACCGACATGGCCCTGGTCACCAACGCGACCGGCACCTTTGTACTAGTCCCGAACTTCGGTCAGGGCGCCAAGGTTGAGGCCTACGACACTACCTTTAAACCAGCGACCCTGGCAGGCTCATTTGCCGATCCAAGCACTCCTGTCGGCTACGCGCCTTATGCGATCAAAGTCCTCGGCACGCAGGTCTTCGTCACCTACATGTTGCGTACTACCCCGCCCTTCGCCGCTGGAGCGGGTACGTACCAGGAGATCCTCGGCACCAATACCGGCTTCGTTTCAGTCTTCGACATCAACGGAAATTTCGTTGCCCGCGCGGTTACCGGAGGCAATCTCAACGCGCCCTGGGGAGTGGCCATCGCTCCGGCCAACTTTGGCATCTACGGCGGCGACCTGCTGATCGGCAACTTCGGCGACGGCCTGATTACGGCATATAACCCCACCACCTACGACTTTCTCGGGACGGTCGCCGACGGGACGGGCAAAGCCATCGCCTACCCGGGGCTGTGGGACATCTTCATATCGACCGCGACGGCTGCCATTCCGAACTCTATCTACTTCACAGCAGGGACGAGCGGAGAGACCCACGGACTATTCGGTGTCATCACGAACTCGACCACAGCGGCTTCCACCCCGACCTTCAACGTGAGCACATCGACCAAAGTCATCAACGTGGGCGTAGGAGCGACCTCGACGTTGAAGATCAGCGTCGCGCCCTCGACCGGCTTTACGGGGACGGTGACACTAGGCTGTACGGGCTTACCGGTTAGCACGTCATGCATCTTCGTCAATCCGCAACTGACGGTTTCCGCCAATGCACCGGCGACTACGACTCTGACGTTGCAAACCTCAAGCGGCAGCGCAGCACGCAACTACATCGCAAGTACGCATCATGGGCTTCTGGTAATCGCCTCAGCGATGATGCTACCGTTCGGTTCGCTGCTGGCGTTCCGTCGCCGGAGACAGTTTGCGAGCCTGCGAATCCTGGGAGTCGTCATCATACTGTTCGCTTCCGTCAGCCTGGTGGTGGGCTGCGGGAGCACGCCGGGCATCCTTGCTACACCGGTCGGCACAACGAATGTGACCGTCACTGCGACGTCGGCAAACATTACGCAATCGACTATCGTCGCGATGACGGTCAAATAAGGTTGTAAGTGCCTCCCTTCCTCCCCGCCCCCTTAATCGGGGGCGGTTTTTTGCGAATAGCAGCTCGATAAGTTTGAATTGCGCTTTAGGTTCATCGCTCTGATTCGTCGACGTGCGCATCCGCTCGGATAAATCGTTTTTGCCGGACTGAAATAGAGGCGTTGGTTTTGAAAGTGTGTTTACTCATTAGGGAACATCCGGCCGACTAAGACGTGGTACGCTTGGGACGATCAAAATTGATCATCCACGCGATTGAGTCGTCACTGCTCCTCTATTAGAAGCGATATTCCATTGCCATGATTCCGCGGAGAACCACATCCGCTGCTGGGAATGGACACGTCCCGATGAACGAGCAACAGATTGTTCCCCCCCCGGCCAGAAGAATTATCTGGACGCAGCCAATGATCCAGATAATCAACGTCAATGCCGCCCGTCACGGTGGCGACTCCCCACTCAGCGATGCCGGCAAGAATCACAAGAGCTAAGCCGCGCAGCCTTTGATAGAGGTTGATATCCGCCATTTGCCTGGTTTGGATGACCGGGCGCACCGTCGCCTATTGAACTCCATGCAGGCATACTCTCGGCCCAGGAGCAGAATGAACCGGATCGCCGAGTATCGTGGAGCGACCGCAGCACAGCCCTCGGCGGCAATCTCTCCTCCACGCTCTCCGGGGATTGGAGTGGATCAGGCATCGCATTAAAGAAGAAAGCCTCTGACGCAACTCATGAGACGAGAAGCGGCAGAGGCGAGATGGAGCAATGCTGGTCGGAACTAGCAATCGTCGCCATTATCGTGGCCTACCGGCTGGCCGGTGGTTGGGTTGAGGATCAGCTTGGTGTTGGATTGCTCGTGGTCGTCGAAGTCAAACATGCCGTTGAGCGTGCCCGCGATCGCGTCTGTGGAGCCGTTGCCGATTCTGCCAAAGTTCCAGTTGTCTTCAATGAAGCGGAGTATGGGCGACTGATCGGTTACGCGATGGTCGGTGTAATTGTGTTTCGCGTAGGGCGAGACGATTAGAAGCACAGTATGTTGGGATATCGAAGCTGCACAGCGAATTTCTGACACAGGCCGCGAATGGCACGCTGCCTGCGGCCTCGTTTGTCGATCCGTTCTACACCGTGCTCGATGATGGAACGGGCAATGACGACCATCCGCACGCAGATATTCGCGAGCACGTTCTCTTTCTGCATAACTTGTTCCAGGCCGTAGCAAATGGGGCTGGCTGGTCAAGCACGGTCATCGTCTTCACTTTCGATGAATGGGGAGGTTTCTTCGATCACGTTGCGCCGCCGCGTGCTACGGCTCCCAATTTGGTGGATGCAGACGTTGTTGGCGGAAAGGCGCTGCTCGGGTTTTGGCTACCGGTTGTGATTGCTTTTCCTTTTGCGCGAGGCGATGCGAAGAATCCGCGGATCCGTTCGCTGGTCTACGACCGCACGTCGGTGCTGAAGATGATTAAGTGGCGCTGGGGTCTAGCTCCGCTGACGCCGCGCGATGCCAGCAGCGACATCAGCAACCTGGCCTATGCGCTGAACTTCAGTCAGCCGCAGACCGCGGTTCCGAGTTTGCCTACGCCGTTCGCGCCAGCGATTGCGGTGCCGTGCTTCCAGAATGCACACGGAATCTTTAGCACCGCGAAGAGCGGAAGCGATGCCAGTCCTGCAGGTTTGGGCGAGAAGTGGGGCGAGTTGCAAACGCAGGCCGCACAGTATGGATTCCCGTAGAAGACCAGCACACCGGAGTGTGTGTTCGGGGTTCAATCGGGCATCAGCATCTTTCCTGCACATACTTTTCTTGCACGCTCTCGGTTTCGCATCCACTTGCGGTAGTAATAGATGGATGTCGAACGGAACAGGGAGAACGATATGAACGTCGAGACGAATTGCTGGCCCAGAAAACTTTGTTGTGGAACATGGAGTGCCGTCCTTCTGCTTACTTTTGTCTCCATGGGGAACGTGGCCGCTCACGCGCAGGATCCGGTGAACACGACCAAGGCGGACGCCGCGGTGGTTGGGGACGCGGATGCACCTGCGGTAACGACGCCGGCAGCAGCCACTCTCGAGGAGCGGGACCGCCTGGCGTGGAAGATGCTGGCGGACGCGATGGCCGATGCGAAACATCCGCAGACTCGGATTCAGGCGCTGGCAGCGCTGGAACTGCTGCGCAATTCCACCTCGGAGAAGATGATCGCCGACGCGATGGCTGATGCGGACCTGGATGTGCGTACGGCGGCAGTGCTGGCCGCGGGCCAGTCGAAGAATCGCAACTTGACCACGGGCGTGCGCAACCTGCTGGACGACAAGGAGCCGCAGGTGGCCTTCACCGCGGCGATGACGCTGTGGAAGATGGGGGACAGATCCGGCGAGGACATTCTGATGTCGGTGGTGGATGGAGAGCGCAGCGCGGGTCCTACGATGATGAAAGGGGCCAGGCACAAGATCAGCAAAGATCTGCATGACCCGGTGATGTTGGCGCGGGTGGGCGCGATGCAGGGCGCGGCGATGATGCTGGGACCGTTCGGCTACGGAATCACGGCGTATGAATATGTTCGTCAGAACGGTGGCGATCTGTCGCGCGCGTCGGCGATTGAGCAGATTTCGCAGGAGAAGACGGCGCCGATCCACAACGAGTTGATGGCAGCGCTGAAAGATAGGGACCAAACGGTGCGCGCGGCATCGGCGAAGGCGATGGCGGGCTACCACGACAATGCAACTTCCATGGCAGTGTATGCGCTGCTGGCGGACCCTAAACAGCCGGTGCGGCTAACTGCAGCGGCGGCGTATCTGCGCACGACGGGAACGCCTGGGCCGGAGCCACAGACTACAAACGCAGTCACCCCCAAGCGCAAAGGGAAGCGGTTGACTACGCCAGATTCGACCAAGATGCCTGCGATCCCTAAATAATGCAAAGCCTCCGCAGCGTGTGGGTGCCTCTTTGTACAACGGCCTACAATAGCAACGTGAATACGAGCCTGTTTGAGCTATTCAAGATAGGGATTGGGCCGTCGAGCTCGCATACTGTGGGGCCGATGCGGGCAGCTCTGCGATTTGTGCGGCAGATCGACGCGGAGGGTGTGCTGGATAGAACGGCGCGGTTGACAGTGGACCTTTACGGTTCGCTGGCGCTGACGGGGATTGGGCATGGCACGGATCGTGCGGTGCTGCTGGGGTTAATGGGTGAAGCTCCAGATTCGGTGGACCCGTCGACGGTGGAGGTGAAGATCCACGAGGTGCGGGCGACGTCGCTGCTGCGGCTTGGTGGACGCCTGGAGATTCCGTTTCGCGAGGTGGGGTCGGGCGACGAATCGGACCTGAGGTTTCGGCGGAGCCAGATGTATCCGGACGCTGGCGTTGTGTCCCATCCGAACGGAATGCGGTTTACGGCGTTCGATGCAGAGGGGACCGACCTTGCGACCGATGTGTTCTATTCCGTCGGTGGCGGATTTATTGTGTCGGAGGCCGAGCGAATTACGAATGCGAGTGGTTCAGTTTCGACGCGGGTAGTGCCGTATCCATATCGCAATGCGGCGGAGTTGTTGCGGGTCGCTGGAGAGCATCAGTTGACAATTGCAGGATTGGTTCTGGCAAATGAGTGCGCGTTGCTGGCCGACGAGCGCGTGCACATCCTCAGGCCGGTAGCGGAGGTTGTCGCGCCGTCGAGTGAAGATCGCGTGCGCGGCTCGATAAGGATGTTGTGGCATGCAATGAAGGCTTGCGCTCAGCGAGGGATGGAGGTCGAAGGAATTTTGCCGGGCGGGTTGAAGGTCCGGAGGCGTGCTCCCGGCTTGGCGAAAAGACTTCGCGAACAGGAGCTGGGTGGCAAGAATGCCTCAATCTACAAACCAGATCCGCTGGCTGCGTTGGACTGGGTGACCATGTGGGCCATGGCGGTGAATGAGGAGAACGCCGCCGGCGGGCGTGTAGTAACGGCGCCGACGAACGGCGCGGCGGGCGTCATTCCGGCGATTGCCCTCTACTATCTGCACTTCCTGTGCGAGGGTCGCAGTGATGCGGAAAAGGAGGCAGGGCTGCTGCGCTACTTGCTGACGGCGGCAGCGATCGGGATCTTATATAAGGAAAACGCGAGTATATCCGGCGCGGAGGTGGGCTGCCAGGGCGAAGTGGGCGTGGCCTGCTCGATGGCTGCAGGTGGCCTGGTCGCCGCGCAGAATGGGACGAATGGCCAGGTCGAACACGCCGCCGAGATTGCGATGGAACACAACCTTGGGATGACGTGCGACCCCATCGGCGGGCTGGTGCAGATCCCGTGCATCGAGCGCAATGGCATGGGAGCGGTGAAGGCGATCAACGCCAGCCGCATCGCGATGCATGAGACGGAAGAGCATAAGTTGTCACTCGATCAGATCATCAAGACGATGTATCAAACCGGGATGGATATGCAGTCGCGGTATAAAGAGACAAGCCTGGCTGGGCTGGCGTTGAATGTGATCGAGTGCTGACGGAATCTCCGTGTTGATTGAGCAACATCGGACGTAGCATACGTTCATGCCTGAATTGGTGGAATCCGAGTCCGAGCCTGCGTTCGAAACTGCTGCTGGTGTATTGTTGCGGCCGGATGCGGTTGCACCTTGGCCGCATACCGTATTCATCCTCGCCGTGCTCGCGCTGTGGGCGACGTATGGAGCGCTGCATTCGCCGGCTGCCATGATGGAGAGGGCGCCACGCGCGGTCATCTACCTATTCCAGATGGTGATGATGTATCTGCTGGTCGGATCGACGATCGCAGGGCTCTATCATCGGCGGCAGTTCATCGTGGCAGCATTCGGTAACCTGCGAACTGGAAATATCTTCGCCGATGTTGGGAGGGGTTTTCTGGTTTATCTCGGTGGAATGGGAGTAGCCCTCGTGCTCGGGCTACTGCTCCGACCCACCCATTTGAGTCATAGGCAGACCGCCGTATCGTCCATCGCGCCGCACAACTTCTTCGAACTTCCGGTGTGGATTCTGGTGAGCCTCACTGCGGGGGTATGCGAAGAGTTCCTCTTTCGCGGATACCTGCTGCGGCAATTCGGGCGGTGGTTTGGAGGCTTTGCTCCGGCGATTGGCTTGAGCACGTTGATCTTTGCCTGCATGCATTTCTACGAAGGCAGCGCAGCAGTAATCCAGATTGGCGGACTCGGTGCGTTCTACGCGATCATCGCAGTCCGACGTGGCAACTTGCGCCACGTGATGATTGCGCATTTTTTTCAAGACGCGATCACAGGCGTGTATCTATATCTGCGTCTGCGCGGCTAGGGGCGCGATTCGATAGCCAAATCCTTGCACTTCAATAAGATCAAGCCGCGTATTCATTGGGGTAACGCATCTGCACACTTTTGCATCTTATACGGAATGTTGCCGTCAGATTACATGTGCCCACGCTGCGAATGTCAGGCCTGTTATGCATTGCACCGTAAGGGTTTCGATTGGGTGATGTCCTGGATTGGGCTGCGGCCGGCCCGTTGTCTGACATGCAACAAGCGCTTCTACGCGCGGTACGGGACGGCAACGGATCAGCAGGATCAGATCGACAATGTTTCGCAGAAACGATCAGACGCGAGTCGGGTCAGCCAGAAGAGTTCAATGGGTAACAATCCTGCCTGCAGTATCAAGTCGCCTAGAAATTCCAACAGGGCAGCCTGAACGAGCTCCTGACGAATCTGGTTTGCGTTGGAAATAATATGCACATGCGGTAGCGCGAATTACGACGTTACCAACGAACAGCAGCCGCTAGCGTTCGATGGCGAGCACGACCGAGTTACCGCCGCCCAGGCAGAGCGCAGCCACTCCACGATGGACATCTCGGCGAATCATCTCGTGGATGAGAGTGACGAGGATGCGCACGCCGGAGGCTCCGATGGGATGGCCGATGGCGACTGAGCCGCCATTGACGTTCACGCGGTCGGAGGTGAGCGAGAGTTCACGCATGACTGCGAGCGCCTGCACGCTGAACGCTTCGTTGAGTTCAAACAGATCCACGTTGTCACTGCTCCACCCGGCCTTAGCGAGGACTCTCTGCACGCCGATCACTGGCGCCATCATCACCCACTTCGGCGCGATGCCGCTGGTGGCTTGTGCGCGAATGGTGGCGAGCGGCTTGAGTCCGAGCGATGCGGCCTTGGCGGCTGACATGACGACGACGGCCGCGGCCGCATCGTTGACGCCGGGAGCGTTGCCTGCGGTGACTGTGCCATCGGACCTAAACGCGGGGCGAAGTGCGGCGAGCGCCTCAAGTGCAGCAGCAGGGTTGTCGACCGCCTCATCGCGTACGCTCTCATCTCGAGAGATGACGACGGGCGTCGCGGAGCGGTTGCTCGAGGACTTTGCGGGCAAAGTTACGGACGCGATTTCCACAGCGAAGCGTCCTTCGCGTTGTGCGGTGGCAGCGCGACGATGCGACTCCAACGCGTACGCATCCTGCTGAGCCCGCGTGACGGAGAATTTTTCCGCAACGAGTTCGGCGGTCATGCCCATGTGAAAGTCTTCGCACGCGCACCACAGGCCGTCGCGAATCATGGAATCAACGGCGACCGAATCGCCCAGGCGAAATCCTTTTCGCGCGGCGGGGAGGAGATACGGCGCGTTCGACATTGATTCCATTCCGCCAGCGACGACGATCTCGGCGTTGCCGGTTGCGATGGATTGCGATGCGAGCGCGACTGCTTTCAGGCCGGAGCCGCACACCATGTTGAGCGTCATGGAGGAGACGGTATCCGCGAGGCCACCGCGCAAAGCCGCTTGGCGCGCGGGGTTTTGGCCCAGGCCTGCCGAGAGCACGCATCCCATCAGGCACTCGTCAACGCTGGCCGGATCGATGGTCGCGCGTGCGATTGCCTCGCGCACTGCCATCGCACCGAGCTCGGTTGCGGAGAAGCTTGACAGTGCGCCCTGGAACTTTCCGACCGGCGTGCGTGCCGCGGAGACGATGACGACCGCTTGTGATTCATCCAACATGGCAACCTCACTTCATAGACGCCGTAGTATACGTTTTGCGTGACGTAGATGGCATCGAGGCCACCACGATTCCAAAAATCTGCGCGTCACGGTAATTTATCGACGACGTTTGCAGTCGAGTGAGCGCATCCAGGTGCCTCCCTCGTGCAAAAATAATTGCGTGAATAGTTCGATTTTTCTTGACACTGAATTTCATCAAAACTATACCTTCGTTAGCTGCAACTTTCTTGGTTGCAGCGTCGATAAATCATCGATAGGGAGAATAGGCAAAATGGCAACGAAGAAGGCAGCCAAAAAGGTAGCTAAGAAGGCAGCGAAGAAGAAGTAATTCAACCCAAAAGGCAAAGCAGAACGGGGGACGCGTCAAGCGTCCCCCGTTCTGCGTTGGTGCGATACTTCAATCGCGATCAAGCTGCAGCTACACGCTTATTGCGTGCCCTTGGGCGTGGAGAGGTAACCGGAGACCTTGTTCTTTTCGATGTTGTTGACGACCAGTTCGAACAGAACGGGATTCTTGCCGGTATAAAACTGCACCGGCTCATCGAGGTTCTTATCCTTCTTCTCGATGTTGCGATCGTCAGCGCTGACGTTGAGGGTGTAGCGCGAATGCTTGTTGTCCACCTTCTTCAATTGCAGGGTGATGGTCGACATCAAAGTTGGTTTGGCACCCTTCTGCAGTGTGAACTCGACGTAGTTGCGATCGCCCTTATGCTTCAGCACTTCAAGCTCATCGTGGTTGGTGGCGATCAGGCCGCTCATCACTCCGGCGTCGCCGACTACGCGCTGCAGTTGCGACTTGGTCGTCTCAAGGTCGCTTCGTGTGGTCGCCACATCGGTCTTTACGCCGCCGACATCGGTCTTGACGCTGGCAACATCGTTCGACACGGCGCCGATCTGCTTCTCAGCCGCCTGTTGCTCCTGCGCAAGCTTTGCGGTTGCGGCATTCTGCGCTCTCTGCGCGGCCATGATGGTGTCTGTGCGAGCGTCAATCTGCTTTTGGGTGGCGCCCACGTTCTGACTCAGCGTCTGTGTGGTCGCGCTCAGCCGAGCCTTGGTGGCCTCAAGCTGTTCGGTGAGTTGGTCGTTGCGCTTATCGGAGGCGGCGAGCTTCTGTTCCGCAGCGGTGATGTGATTCTGCAGCCCATAGCACCAGATCAGCGCGCCTAAACCCAGAAGGCAGGCCACAATGACAGCTGCGATGAAGGCTCCCGAGGCGGACCGCTCGGCTACTATGACTGGTTCGGTATCACTCATTGACGTTCTTCCTCCATGGAACGCTTGCCCCAAATGCGTGTTTTGCTACTGGCTGCAGTGGGTAAGCTCCAGATAACGAATATAGCTCACCGAAACGAGGTTGGCCGAGGCTGTAGGAATAATTGCTGGGCACGATTTTTCGACGCGACGGGTTCTTTGAATCATCAGGATCGAAACGCACACACCCGTCCGCGGCGATTATCGCTCAAGCCCGCTGCCATCGCGTTTCCGGACAGTTCAACCTGGCCACGCCGTCTTTAACCCATTTTGGTGACAAGCGTTTCGCTGCTGCGCTATAACCGTATGTAAGGTTCGTCTCATTCCGCGAAGAGGGTTCGTCTATGGCATCCGCAGTTCTCCCCATCAAGGGTCTTGAAGGCATCATCGCCACCAAGTCGTCCATCTGCTGGATCGACGGAGAAGCAGGCGTGCTCGCTTATCGCGGCATTGACATCCACGATCTCGCGAACCACTCGAACTTTGAGGAGACCACGTATCTTCTGTGGTTTGGCGTGCTTCCAACCGAGTCGCAGCTTGCCGAATTCAGCAGGGAGCTGGCGGCCGCTCGCACCATGAATTGGCGCATCTACGATTTTCTGCGCAGCGTTCCGTATGAGTCGACGCCGATGGAGGTCCTGCGCACGGCGGTTAGCCTGCTGTCGCTGTACGACCCGGACGAAAAAGACTCAACTCACGACAGCAACGTGCGCAAGAGCTACCGGCTGACCTCGCAGATCGCCATGATCGTGGCCATCTTTGACCGCATTCGCAAGGGCAAATCGATTGTCGATCCGGACCGTACGCTGTCGCACTCGGCGAACTTCCTGAGAATGTTAAACGGAGTCAATCCGACGGAGACAGCGACCCGAGCGCTGGATGTAGCGCTGATTCTGCAGGCCGACCACGAACTGAACGCCAGCACGTTCGCTGCACGCGTGATTGCGTCGACACTCTCGGACATGCACTCGGCGATTGTGGGCGCGATCGGCGCGCTTAAGGGGCCGCTGCATGGCGGCGCAAATGCCGAGACGATGAAGCTTCTGATTGCCATCGATGAGTCGGGCACCGATCCGGTGGAGTATGTACGCCAGATGTTCGCGCAGAAGAAGAAAATCTCCGGCTTCGGCCACCGCGTGTACGTCACTGAAGACCCGCGCGCCACCCACCTGCGCAGGATGTCCGAGGACCTGGGCAAGTCATCCGGCAAGTCGAAGTGGTTCGACATGTCTCGCACCATCGAGCTGTTTGTGAACAAGGAGAAGAAGCTGAACGCCAACGTGGACTTCTACTCCGCCTCGACCTACACCACTCTGGGTGTGGAGATCGATCTGTTCACGCCGATATTCGCGATCAGCCGAATTGCGGGATGGGCTGCACACGTGATCGAGCAGCTCGACGACAATCGCCTGATTCGCCCTCGCGCAGACTACATCGGGCCGCCGTATCCGGAGCCCTACACCCCCATCGCCGAACGCTAGCCCCCGGACGGAAGTGAACTCCTGCCCATGCGCCAAGTCGTTCCGCAGGTGCCACTCGTTCAGCTAGCCTTGATGTGTCGTTTAGGAGCGTTTGATTTGTACCTCTCTCAGGCCACCCGCGGACTATTGCTGTCCGCTGCTTCCGGCCTCATTTTTTCGTGTACCCTGACGCCGATACTTCAGGCGCAGGCCACAACAGCTTCGGCAGAGATGGACGAACTTGCAGTCCTCAGCGCGACCGCGTCGATCAACAACAGCGGACCCGAGGGCATCGTCCCCGCCGCGCGCGGATTCAACCTTGCACTGGGCACGAGCTCGCAGCACGATTCCACCAATGGATGGTCGACGATCCTGAACCCCACCGTTGCCTACCGGCTGAACCGGTACTTCAGCGTTGATGCTTCGGTTCCGATCTTCCTCTATATCAATATTGATGAAAACCTGGGCACCAAAGCCAAGCCGCATTATCAATACGTCCCTAAGAAGTTTGTGTTTGGCGATACCTCGCTTTCGTTCGAGGGTGATGCGAACAAGTGGACGGTCGACTACAACGGGACCTTTACGCTGGGCCTACCATCGGGCAACACCGGCTACGGCCTCGGCGCTGGACAGGTCACATACAACTTCAATAATCACTTTGAGCGGGGTATAGGTATATTTGCTCCGGACATCGAAATCGGGTTCGGCGACACCAGCATTCTGGTCGATCAACGCGTGCTGAAGAGTTACATTTCGGTGGGACCGATGGCGCATTTCCAGGCCGGAATGTCCGTCGAGTTGCCGTGGTCGATGACCTTCGAAGCCAATGCCTACGAGGAACTTCCGCTGGCGAAGGACCTCGTCTACTCCACTACCGGAAAGGGTAAAAAGAAAGTCACGACCTCATACAATCAGGATCCCAGTGAGGATAACGGCTTTATTACGTCGCTGGATATCCCGCTCTCGCGCCATGTGACGATGTCGGGCTTCTACAGCCGAAGCCTGCGCGATCGCGTTGACTTGGCTGGATTTTCGTTCACCTTTATCCTGAAACCTCCGCCGCGTTTCTCGGATTACCTGCGCTAGGTAGCAGATTCGAGTTACTCGGTTCGAGGTTCGAGAAAAGGACTTAAGCTAAACCACACATCCCGCGAACTGCCTTTCTTACATCCCTGGACCCGTCTTCGCGGCGCTTGAAGCTGCAGCCACTGGGGTCGTTCCCGGAGCGGCAGGGCCAAGCGGCGGCGTGATGCGCAGCGCCATCCTCGGGAAGCTGAAGTTGCCGCCGGCATCGTCGATTACGTTGACCTGGCAGACGTAACTTCCCGTCTTCAAACCGGTAAGCGGCACGTCGAACTGGAACGCCACCGCATCGCGCTCGGGAATGTTGATCGCGGTCGCCTCTACCAGCGGCGTCTCGTAGACCTTCACGCCGCCGAGCAGAAACTCGATGCTGGTGAGCACGCGCACCGCTCCGCCCTCGCGCCGCGTCAGGCCCGGAGCAGCGGCTTGGGTGGGCGCATCCTTATCCTTCGTGGGCGAGTAGACCTCGTACAGGAAGAACAGGTGCTGATCCTGGCGGAAGACGTGCGGCACATTCGGCACCCACTCCAGCCCATCGCGCACCAGCGGATCGACCACCTTCTTCGCAGCATTCGGCGTTCGCTGGCTCGACATCACAATCGAACTCAACTTCAGCGGCGTCTTCTTCATGTCCGGAACCTGGATGTCGGTTTCGAAGCTGCCCATGTTGCCAGACTGGTTCTCTCGGACCACAAACTTGACGTGATACTTGCCCGGCGCCAGCGTGAAGCCGGTGGAGTACTGAATGTTCCTCTTCTGCAACTGCTGGTTGGCGTCGATGGCGAGCGGTACGGTCTGGCGTACCTGGCCGACCGCGATGCCTTGCGCGTTCTTCACCTGGCCGAGGAAATCGATGGTGGCCTTATCTTTATCCTTCACCGTCGTTGCGTGGATCTGCGATCCGGGAACCACGACCGAAATCGGGATGTAGAACTTGCCGTCTTCCAGCCGGAAATAGAGTGCTTGCAGGTACACCGCGACGTCAGATGCGGGGACGTCGCTGCGCATCTGTTCGGTCAGGGCAAGCTCGCGGTCCTCGTTCTTCGCGTGCTGGAAGTCCGCAGGCGCGTAGTAGCCGGGCTGGTATTCGAGCTTCGCCTCGGGGTGGCCGAGCAGGTTGATGGTGAGGTGGCGATATCCGCCGTCGCGCGCAGGATTGCTGGAGCGGAAGCCGACGATGTAGTACGCCTCGGTATCATGCTGCACCTGCTGGAAGGCCGGGCCGAAGTCGTTGGAATCGGTGAACAGCTTGCCTCCAGTATCGGTGGCCAGAGTGCCCAGCGTCTCCTGCGAGCTAAAGTTCGAATTCAGTTGGCCCTGCATCGACTTGCCGCTATACGCTCCAGTGCCGCGCTTGCTTCCGCTGGATGCATCGCCCACTGGATTCAGCGCCTGCAGGCCGCGCGTATCGACCGCGTACATTGCGGTGTTCGCCTTCACGCACTCGTTGGTAGCCGAGCGGACGCTGGCCTGATTCTCGATGCCCTGCCGCGTCAGACCGCCGGAGAAGTAGAGCATGCTCTTCTTCTGATCGACCTTCTCGATGGACTTGCAGATGGTGCGGATCGCGTAGAGCTGGCGATCGGTGTTGAGCGCGTTGAACTCGCTGTCGTCGGCGACGAAGCTCGACGAATCGTCCGAGGTCGAGTCCGTCCCGCCGCCTTCGCCTCCTGTGTCGAAGCCGGTGCTCTGGCTGCCGTCATACTTGCTCACCGCGGCCAGTAGGGACTTCTTGTCGGACGTAAAGTCCTGGTCCATGCTGAGTCCGGACACCAGGCTGACCGATGCCGCAAGATCCGCCGGGGCCATATGGTTGTTGATGTAATCCTTGGCCGCGTCCACCGCGCGCGTGATGTCTTCCGGCTGCATGCTGCTGAGGTCGAAGAACATTACGATCAAGCGGTGGTCCTTCAACTCTGCCGGGGCCGCGGCAAATTGGTTGTTCACAAGGTCGGCAATGGTTTTCTTCTTCGTGGTCGATATGCCGGAGACGGTCGAGGCTTCCGCCAGCGACACTGCCTCGTCGACACTCTGGTAGTCGAAGGTGGTGATGGACTGAGGCTTCTTGTCTTCAAGGACTTGGAAATCGCTCGGCTTCAGCCCCTTGATGAGAGCTCCGGTTTTCCGGTCGCGCACGACGACATTGGTCAGCACGCGATCGACGTTGACCTTAATGGTCGCGATCTGGCCGGAGTCCTGCGCCACAGCCGGAATCCCAACAGGCGAAATCGCCATCCCTGCCACCAGAACCGCCGCTATCACTCTGCGCATCCGCATCTCCTTCAATTTGTTTCGGACAACCAGCAACGAACAACCAGCAACCTGTTTTAGAACCTGTAGCGCGCGTTGTAGGTGAATGACCGCATGCTCGCGGCCGAGGTTACCTGTCCGTACGTCGGCGAATTGAGTTGCGTGCTGACGCCCGAATACTGCACCGTGTTCAGCGCGTTGTTGGCCGAGAGGCGCACCTCCAGGCTGCGCGTCTCGCCGAACGAAACCGTGCGCGAGAGCGATCCATTGATGGACACTGTTCCGGGCAGCTGGATTGAGTTGCGCGAAGCGTTGCCGTACGTGCCATCGGCAAGGCAGTAGGGCGATGGCGTCTGACCGATAGGCGTTGCGCTGCAGAGTCCCGCGAACGCGCCCGTGTTGAACCAACGCGTGTGCGAGCCGACACCCTGAATCGGCACACCAGGCACACGGTTTGGGCGAAGCGAGCCGGGCGCGCCTGCCGCAATCTCCTGCGAGGTGAGCGCATACGAAGGCGTCGCGAAGCCACCTGACCCGAATGTGAAGTTGCCGGAGATCGAGTAGCCGTCGAGAATCTTCGCCATCACGCCACCCTTGTTGAAGAAGGCGCGATTGGGTCCGAAGGGCGGCTCGATTACAAAATTGCCGTTGAGCGTATGCCTGCGATCGAAGCTCGAGTTACTCTCCTCTGCGCTGAGGTTCTGATCATTCTGGGCGATGGAATTGCCGCTGCCGCCCACCGAAGATGCGTCGTCGATGGAGTGCGAATAGGTGTACGTCCCTTGCAACGAGACGCCCTTGTGCATTCGCTGGCGCGCATTGATCGCCAATGCGTTGCTGCGCAGGTAGCCAAGCGAGTCCTCATAATTGAACTGACCGACCGACTGAACGATCAGCCCTGAAGGCGTGCGATTCGGCGCGCGCACAATATCCAGGTTGCCCGCGTAGGATCCGGTGTAATCAACGTTGAGGACGATGCCCTGCGGCAACGACCGCTGAATGCCGAGGTTATAGACCTGCACCAGGCCGAGGCGGTAGTTCGGATTGACAGCGAAGCTGCTCTGCGTCAATTGCTGGTCGCAGTTGAAGCCGTTGTTCAGCGTCATATTGGCCAGCGTGCATCCGTTGTGTGTGGCACCCGAGCTTTGCACATTCTTCTGCGTGACCGAGAACGGCTGCTGGAATGCGAGGTTGGTAGCGAAGCGCGAATACTGCCCGGTGTTGTAGTTAATGCCGTAGCCCGAACGCACCACCATGCTCTTCGCCCACTTGAACTTCGGCGACCAGGCGATCGCTACGCGCGGAGAGTAGAGGGCCTTATCGGGATTGACGAGCGCTCCCGGCGCGATCGCCGCACAGACACCTGCGGTCGTCCCGGCCGGCGCTGCAGTTCCGCACACTGTCGAGACTGCCAGACTTTGGCCCACTCCAGTGACGTTCAGGTTGACCAGCCGGTTGTACTTCTCTGAGTAAGGCGAGAAGTACTCCCAGCGCAGTCCGTAGCTGAGGGTGAGGTTGGACTTGGCGCGCCAGTCATCCTGCGCATACCAGTCCCACGAGTTGCCGCGGAGGTAGATCTTGTTCAAGCCTGCGGTGATGCCAGTTTGCTGCGGGAGGCCGATGAGAAAGTCGGCTATCGACGATCCTGAAGCCGCGATCCCGTTGCAGGCTGCGCCAACGCAGGTCTGCGACAGCGGATTCTCCGTCGCGAATCCCGAGAAGCTGAACGAGCCGAGGTCGCCGCCGGTGCCAATCGAATCTGCGTGGATGCGGTGAAAATCGAGCCCGAAGCGCATGTTGTGGCGCTTATGGCTCCAGCTTACAAAGTCCGAGAAAGTGATCGTCTGATTTACTTGGTTGGTCGGTGTCGCGTCGTTGAGCCCCTGGATGCCACCCGTAATGCTGACCGACGGCACGCCGAAGTAAAACGGGTTGCCGTAGATCGTGGGATTGCCCACATTAATGCCCGCACTCTGCGCGGGGTTCAAACCACCGTTGGTGAAGTAGTTCGTCGAGATGCTGCGTGAACGATTCCATCCGAGCGAAGCCGTGCTGTTAAGCCGACCGTAGCCTACTGTGTACGAACTCATAAAGCTGTAACCGTTGCTGACAGAAGATCCGCCAAGCGCAGGCGAGAAGTTGGAGTTCGCGCTCGCCGAATGCGAGTAAGCAAAGTTCTCCGCGATGCTCTGACGCAGAACCGGGGGACCGTTCTGATTCTGACCTTGGCCCTCTCCACCGCCGCCACGTCCGCCGCCAGCGCCGCGCTGTCCACGAACTGGAGCTGCGCCGAAGCTGCGGTTATATCGTCCCGAGACTTGAGACGAATGCGACGAGCCGGGAAAGTTGGCTTGATAGTTGTCCAGAGTCTGCGCCGAATTCACGTTGGGTAGAGGATAGTAGTTCAGCAATGCCTGCGCGGCTGGGTTCAGTTCATTCTGCGGAATGCACGCAGACGGCGTCGGATCGATCGCGAGCAAGGCGGGCAGGCAGTTGGTGTTGCCGTACGGCTTTCCTGTACTGGGATCGTAGACCGTTCCAGAGATTACTTGTCCGGCCTGGTAAGCAGGTGTCAGATCGCCGTAGCGCTGCGCTTGCGTGGGAACAATAAGCTGTTGCGCCGAGGGCTGTGTGTTGCGCGACTCGGAGACCGTGAGGAAGACGAACTGCTTCGGGTTTGGCGTCGTCAGATGAGGAATGTACGGCGTTCCGGTAAGACTGATGACCAGCGAATTGTGATCCGACTGCGGCTTCGGAATCGGGATTCCCGTGACCGAATAGCTGTTCGCATTGAGCACGCTGTTCGATCCGGTGTAGCCCGCTGTGCCGTGCCACGCATTGGGATTCTGCCCGCGAAAGCCGCGACCACCAAATCCTCCTCCGCCACCGCCGCGACCACCGAAGCCACCACCGCCAAACCCACCACCGCCAAACCCTCCACCACCACCAGGTCCGCCACCACCAGGTCCGCCGGGGCCAAAAGTTCCGCTCTGCATCACGCCGCCAAGCGTGGAGGCAATGTCGCCATTGTTGAAACCGTTGCGCTGCATATCCTGAATGCGGTTGCGCAGATCGTCCTCGCTGAAACTCGCAAGCCCGTTGATCTGGCCCTGCTGTCCGCTGACTGCGATGGAATCGCTCGACACGGTCGAATCTCCGGATGAGTTAGCCAGAGACGGCAACTGTGTCCCAGTGTTGCTCTGGCCTGCGGTCGCGTCGGAGGTGTCGGCGTTCTGATGGTCCGTCACCGTCAGGGCCTGCGTGCCTCTGCCTACGCGAGCCACCGCGCCCGCAATGGTGCCCCCAGGGGCGACGCCAGTAACACCCGCGCTTGCTTTGGTCGCAGTCGCACCGGCGTCCGGTGTAACCCGCGATGCAAGCTCCATCTTGAACTGCGCCGTCTGCATCGGCAGGCCGCCGTTCTCGCTGGCTGCATTCACCATCACTTCCTGGGTCGTGGACGCAAATCCCGCCAGCTCTGTCTTCAGCACAAAGCGTCCATTGCGCGGCACCGCCATCTGGAACAAGCCGTCTACATCTGTGCTGGTCGCATACTTCTTGCCAGTCAGCGTGTTGGTCGCCGTCACCGCAACACCGGGCAGCGGCACGCCACCTGCATTCGCCGAGCCCTTGATAGTTCCACCCTGCGGAGCGGCGGCGACCGTTGGCGCTGTGACCGGCAAAGGCGTAGGAACAGTTTGTGCAGCGGGAGAAGTTTGCACAGCCGGAGCGGCTGGAGTCGCGGCAGGATCGGCCACCTGGGCCCGCGCCATCGCGCCAACTCCGGCAAGCACCGCCACGCCCATCACCACAACAGCAAACCGCTTCATACCATTCACTTGCTGCACAAACACCCTCCCATAACAGCACTGGCCGAACCGGCAGAGACAGAGACAATGACACACGAGCAGCTCACTTGAGCACCCTCAGAGATACAGGCCGCTAGCAGATCGACTCGCCGCTCCGCCCACCAATTTTTCCAGCGGAGACCGAAGCGGCGATCAGGTCCGGATGTTTTCGCGCAATCGCGCTACTACTGCGGAGTGGCGACGGTACCCTGCGGAACAGTAGCCTGTGGCATAGAACCTTGTGGCACAGGGCCATCGATTCCGCGGCGTCTCGCTCCGCCACCTGGACCAACTCCCGGCGTCGACACGCCCATCTTCAACGCGGTAAACGCTCCACCCTTCATAGCGCCGGTCGCCATAATGGAATCGCCTGCCTTGATATCGGCGAGAGTAATGCTCTCGGGCGTGCGCGGAGCGGCCTGCGTTCCGCCACCCTGTCTGCCGCCACCCATGCCTCTGCCGCCACCGAATCCGCCGCCCATCGTCAATCCGCCGGCAGCAGTTACATCGGCTGCAACTCCGCGCATGCCGCGCTGAAACGATGTGCCGTCATCGACCGCGATGACCTGGCTAACATTATCCATGCGCATCACGATGAGCTTCAAGTTGTCCGCATCGACGGCCGTGATCTTGCCGGTGATGTACGTCTTGCCGAGATTCTCTTTTGCCTTCGCAATAGTGGCGGCGTCGGTTGCATTCACCATCATGGCCTGCACGGTCTTCGCGGTCGCGTCGATCTGGCCCATGGCCATCACGCTGTCACCCGCCTTGATGTCGGTGAGCTTGATCGCCTGACGATTCTCCATGATGCGCGAAGAGTCGGTGACCGTGACTTCGTAGGAGTCGCCCGCAGCGGTCTTGATGGTCAGCTTGGTCGCAGACGCGGCGGTGACAATGCCCTGCACCCACGAACCCGACGGACCGCCGCCGAAACCGCCTCGCCCCTGACCCTGCCCGGCACCCTGGCCACTCGTTTGGTCGCCGGTTTGGGCCTGCATCCGCGCCACTGAACCAGGCAATAAACTCGCCATTGCAACTACACCGGCCCATGCAAAATATCTCATTGCTTATCCTTCCGCACACCGTCAAAATCAGCGGGAATCTACTAGTACAGACGGGAGGCCGAGTTGAAAGGACGCGGGCGGGTAGGAATAATTTCACCCTAGGGCGTGATCCGGACTCGTCTGTCCCCGACGGATTCCGCGTTCGTTCCCGGCGTGTTTCACGGCACTTGCGATAAACTCCCGCCATGCATGAGATCGCCCACCACGCCCACCATCACCCGCACATCGAAGGACACTTCGAGTCCAGCGAATCCGTTCGCGACGTGGTGATTGGCCTCTCCGACGGCCTGACTGTCCCCTTCGCGCTGGCTGCCGGACTCTCCGGAGCAGTATCAAGCGCCCACATCATCGTGCTTGCAGGCCTGGCCGAGATCGCTGCCGGCTCCATCGCCATGGGCCTTGGCGGATATCTCGCCGCCCGTGGCGACGCCGAGCACTACGCCTCCGAATTGAAGCGCGAACAGACCGAAGTCATCACCCGCCCCGACGACGAGGCCGAGGAGATCTACGAAATATTCGCCCAGTATGCGGTGCCCCGCGAGGCGGCCGCACCGGTGCTCGCAGCGCTGCAGCAGAACCATCCCGCCTACGTCGACTTCATGATGCGCTTCGAACTTGGCCTGGAACGCCCCGCAGCCAGCCGCGCCCACCGCTCCGCGCTGACAATCGCCGCATCGTATATAGCGGGCGGAATGGTCCCGCTACTCCCGTATATGTTCGTTCATCCGGCCCACGGTGATGTTGCAGCGGTCCGCACGTTCCTCATTCCGGACACTGCCGCCGGCCTCAAAGTTTCCGTAGTGGTCACCATCCTCGCGCTTGCCCTCTTTGGCGCGCTCAAAGGCCGACTGCTTGGCACCGGAGCGCTGCGCAGCGCACTGCAAACATCGCTCATCGGGGGTGCAGCAGCGGCTGCAGCCTATACTCTCGCCCAACTACTCAATCGCGTCTGAAACTCCATACTCAAGCTCGTAACCGATTCCAATGGGCAGCGGCAACCAAAACGTAACGTTAAAATAGATTGCAAATATATGTTTCTAAAGGGCTAAGTCCGCCTATAGTGCAGCACGACGCTTCACATTCGAAGCTCACGCTTTAGATTTGTTCCGACCTTGGCATGCCACAGCGGTAAAGCCGGTCAATCAGAACCGATCCTGAGAAGCGGGAGCCTGCGGGCCTTTTACATCTTCATTCGGGCCGTGACGCCGTTGGAGTTTGTACTTTGGGCCCGAAGTTTGTAGCAAGCGTGTTTACTTCCCCTCGATCCTCTCCGCAACCCTTTATTGATCCGAACCCATCGTCGGAGCGATTGCGATCACTCACGGCTTCAATAGCCATCTTGAGTCGTACTCGTTTGCATGTCTTTTGTACATAACGCCCCTCGCAATTTTGAGGGTTTTCCTGAGTCCCCGAAATTGACGTACCCGGATCCATTTGTCCCAACGCTGCAAATTCCCGTTTCTGCCATGAGGTCTATTTATTCAATGAAAAAGCAAATCTTCGCTCTAACGATGGCGATGGCCGTCACCCTTGCATCCTCCACCGCATCCGCCGAAACCTTCGGGTACACCTATACCGGCAACGGCGACGGAGTAGTCGCCACCGGAATGCTTACCGGCAACCTTTCCGCTCCAGGCGCCTACCTGATCACAAGCGGCACCATTGATCTGACTGGCGCCGGATCGTTGAGTGGAACCGGAGTATTCGTTCCGAATCTCGGCACGGGTGTCTTCCAGACCGGCGGCGGCACGCAACTGACCCTGGCAGGTACCGACAGTCTTCTTTATCCATTTGCCAGTCAGTTGATCGGCAATAACGGTCTTTTCCTGTTCCAGATGGGCGCAGGCCAAGGTGTCGGCCTCTTCTCGAACGAACCCGACGCTCCCGGATACGGGATGTTCGGTGGCAATTGGACCTTGAACGACAAAGGTGCAGTAAATCTGACTCCGGAGCCCTCGTCTTTGCTGCTGGTCGGTAGCGGGATGATGATTCTGGCCGGCGCGGCGCGAGGCGGTTTGCAGGACTCTAGGTACCGTTCAATGGAGCGCCCAGAGTGTATTTCTTTTCGCTCCACTCTTTTCTCTACCGTCGGCCTCTTACTTATAGTAAGGTGGCCCACTCACCTAAAAGTAACCACCCATTCACCCACGGGTAACCGCCCGCGTGACCGGGTAACCTATTGTTTTTATTACCATTTACCGCTTTCGTTGTATGCAATGTTTTTCCTAGTGTGCAAATGTTTTCCTGTCATTTGCGCGTACTTTGCACACACTTCGGTCTGATCCTAAACTCAAAACGTGCCATCCAAGGGCGTACCCCTAAGCAGGAGAGCATTTGCCCGATTGGCCTTCCAAGTGCTTCTACCATTGCGCAACTCAAACCTCCTCGGAGTAATTCGGCCATGCGATTGAAATCAGCCATTGTTTCCCTGTCCCTCTCCCTTGTCTGTCTTGTTCCCCGTGTCTCCTTTGCCGACACCCTCACCCTCACCGGTGTTGGCGGCGCGAATACCGACGGTGTCTATACCTACCCCTACAGCTTCACCGTCACCGGGCCCGGCGGCACCAATACGAATGTCTTCATGTCCTGCCTGAACTTCGATCGCGAGGTCAGCGTTGGAGAGACTTGGACGGTCGATGCTTACAACGTCCTGAGCATCCCCACCAGCAAACTACAGGGTTTCACTCAGAACCAGTTTCGCGCCGACGCCCTGCTCTATAACCAGTACGCTGCCGCCACCGGCAACGCGACCCTGACGTCCGAGATCCAGTTTGCGATCTGGAGCATTATGGATCCCACCGACATCAACTCCGCAAACCCCAGCTATAACGGCGCGGGAGCTTTCGATGCAACCGCGCAGTCGCTCGCGTCAGCGGCTCTGGCCAATGCGGGTACTGCCTCGGCCATCAACTTCGCCAGCGATGAGGTCTTTCTTCCCGATCTGACCAATAAGGCCGGATGGACCAATGGCACACCCCAGATCTTCATGGTTGACCCGCCACCTTCGTCGGTCACGCCCGAACCCAGCAGCCTGATCCTGCTTGGAACCGGTCTGATTGGCACGGTGGGAGCCATGCGCCGCAAGCTGAAGGCGTAACGACCTTGCTTCCCTGCTGTTCTGTTTTCTTACCATTGGCCGGCTAGTTCCAGGAACGTCTGAATCACTGCTCTTCTGAACTCTATTCCCTGATTTTTGTTGCCCTGATTTTTTGTTCCTTTGAACCATTGTTGCTCTGAAGCATCAATCTTCGAACCATTGATCCGATGTTCTGAACGGGCCCGCGCCGGAACTCTCGACGTGGGCCCGCTGTTTGTTGAACTGCACGTTCGATTGCTCCGCTGTGCGACCATTACCAGATGAGTCTTGAGACAAGCGGAACTGGAGCCGTCGCCTCCATCACGCGCCGCGCAGCAGATCGGTTGCGCGCCGGGCACCTTTGGGTCTATCGCTCCGACGTAGAGCGGCTTACGCCGGCCGAGATTCCCGGCGGCGCACTCGTCAGCGTGGTTGACTCGCGCGGAATTCCGCTGGGCACCGCTCTCTATAGTGGTGCGTCGGAGATTGGATTGCGCATCGTTTCTCGTCAGGCCAGGGTCAGTCGAATCGGGTATCTCGGCGAACTGCGCGAACGGCTCTTCGCCGCTTTGAAATTGCGCCAGTCTTTGGTGCCCCAAGCCTTCTCGCTAACGGAACCAAGCGAAGATAACGCAGCGACAAACGCCTGCCGCCTCTTCTTCTCCGAGGCCGACGGCCTGCCGGGAATTATCGCCGATCGCTACAACGGGCTGGTTGTCCTGCAGTTGCTGACCCAAGGCACAGCGCAGGAGGATGTCCGCCATGTGCTGGTTGAAGTTCTATCGCAGCAGACCTGGGTGCACACCGTCGTCGAACGGCCGGATGCTCGTGTGCGCGAACTGGAGCATCTTGACCCAACACCGGATGCGCCTTTGTTCGTGCGCGACGGCTCGAACCCCACCCTCCAAACCATCTTCACCATCAATGGCGTGCGGTTCCACTTTGACGCCGCTGCGGGCCAGAAGACCGGGGCGTTCCTCGACCAGCGACTAAACTATGAAGCCGCAGCCCACTACGCAGGTGGCCGTGCGCTCGATGTTTGCACCTATCAGGGCGGATTTGCGCTGCATCTTGCACGTGCCTGCGATCGGGTGACGGGAGTCGATGCCAGCCGTGCTGCGCTCGAGGTTGCCGACCGCAACGTCGAACTGAATCCCGGCCTCACCGCGAAGGTTGACTGGATCGAGGCTGACGCCTTCGAACTAATGCGTGACTTCGCCGATGCAGGCGAGCACTTCGACACCATCGTGCTCGATCCGCCAGCCTTCGCGAAGTCAAAGCGCACGGCCGAGGGCGCATTGCGCGGATACAAGGAGTTGAATTTGCGAGCCATGAAGATGCTCGCACCTAGGGCAAATGGCAACACGGAGGGCGGCGGCACATTGATTACCTGCTCCTGCTCCCACCACGTCGGCCTCAAGGATTTTCTTGAAGTCATACGCTCAGCCGCAATCGACGCCGGCCGCCGCGTCCAGCTCATCGAGACGCGCGGCGCCGCACCCGACCATCCCGCCATCCTCACACTGCCTGAAACCAGCTACCTGAAATGCATCATCCTCCGCGTGGATTAAGGTTTAGCCACCCGTTCTCTGCTGCAAATCTGATACCGTCACTAAAATTCACGGCCGCAGAACGGTAAAGCCAGCCCGCGAAGCTACTATCGCCATGTTCATGTGGCCATGATAGCTAACTCACTAAAAGTGAAAAGCCAGCTCCCCAGTAATCGCCCTCGGACTTACAAAATGCGTGCCCGAAAACGTCGAAAGAAAGTTATATAGCGAGTACTTATTCGCGAGATTGACGATGGTAAGCGAAGCCGAAAGCGTTCGCTTGTCCGAAGTCTTGCGGTGCAACAGGTTGTCCTCCCCGATGGATAAGTCGAACAAATTGCGCGATGCGATGCGCCCTGGGTGGCGATCTGCATTCTGCGTATTTGGAGCGACCAGAGTGAGCAGGGACGAAGTAAATTGCGAAACCGGGCAGACTCCATTGGGGATGGCCCGGTTGGGCGTGGCAGGAACTCCCGCGCAGGCGAAGCCAGCCTGGGCCTGCTGGTCCGCCGTCAGTGGGTTGCCGGTGGCGTCCGTCAGAAGAACGGCGGGCTGTCCATTCAGTGTGGTGGTCTGCGCGCAATTGTTCGAGTCCAGCGTTCCATAACAGGGGCTGGAACCGGCGACTTGGCCGGAGTCGAAGCGCCAGTTGAACCCGACGTACGGCCCGCGTGCGCCGATCTGGTACTGCGCGTGGGTGGTCTGGTTGAAGCGCTCGTCGTGGTCGATCCGGAATGGCGTGTGACCCGAGCCAGGAGGAATCGGCACCGTTCCCAGGCCGCTCGTCTGCGGGGTGAAGAAGCGCGCCGCCACGGACGAGAAGACAATCTGCGCGGTAAAGTTGTGGACCGGGGGGATGTCCAGGCGCCCATCGAAGCCGGGAACCTTAGAGCTATACCAACCGATGGGGAACGTGATCGGCGTCGCACCGAGCACGGAAAAGTCGAACGCATTGTGCGTGTACTTCCAGGTGTAGTCGGCTGAAAGCACCGCGTAGTGGGTGATCTGTTGCTGGAAGCCAACGTGGAAGTCGTTGCGGAAGCCTGGGCGATTCGGCGCACTTGTACACGGGATCAGCGCGGCTATTACGGTGTAATTGCATCCCTTCGACGAGATGATCAGGTTCTCGTTGAAGGGCGACTCCAGCGTGCGCGCATACGAGGAGCGAAACACCGTACCCGTGAACTTGATGTTGTAGCTGAGCGCGAGCCGCGGCTGAACTTGGTTCGCAGCGGCAAGTCCGTTGTACTGGTCGAATCGAAGCCCGAGGTTGGCGGTCCACGGTCCGGCGGTGATGGCGTCCTGCGCGTAGGCGGCGAATTCCTTCACAACGGTGTGGCCGTGGAATTGAAAGTACGTGCCGCCCTGAGTCAGGTCATACGGGTGGAGCGTGGCGCAGTTGGTTCCGGGAATAGGCGTGCCGGTCGGGGTCTCGCATCCTAAGTTCGTCACTAGAGTGGGAGCGACGATGCCAAGCTGAAAATTCTCATTCAAGAAAGTCTGCTCGTAAGAGAGGCCGGCCTTCACGTTGTTCATCCCATGGGTGTAAGTAATGTCCGAGCGCAGCCCCGTATTGGCCAGCGATCTCTGTTGCGAGATCGACTCCTGCTGCAGGTCGGGCGCACCCAGGTCGGCGAACGGATTCTTGCTCGGGTAATAGTGAAAGTTGTCGCGGCGGTAGTAATAGTTAGTCGTCAACACGGACGAGGTGCCGAGGACGCGCGTGTAACTGGGCGCAAAGTTCAGTGTTTGAATCTTGGCGCGCTGATCCGCCGAACCCACCGGATGACCGTCTGGCCCAATCGCGACGCCCGCGGAGTTCGTAGGCCACTGGGTCGCGTACTGCGTGTCATACGAGTTCGGCGTCTGGAACCACGAGCGCGTGTAGCCAAGGTTCAGCCGCACAGAGTCGGCGGGTGTCACCTGGTAGTCCACGCGGTCGAAGAGGTTTTCCTCGTTGCCTTTGTCGTGCATGGCGTGGAACTCCGGCGGGTCGAGGAAGCGTCCTGTGTTCATCACATTCGCCGAGATGAAGTTGCCGACTTTCTGCGATCCGTAGGCAAGATTGAAGCCGGTGTTGGACGTGCCGAACGTCCCGTAGGATACCGTAACCTCACCATGCGGCTGCGGATTGTCCAGGCCGGAGCGCGTGGTGGCGACGATCACCAGCGAAGTCTTCCCTCCGTACTCAGCCGGCGGCGCTCCTGGAATCACCTCGAGCGATTGCACTGAATCCAGTGGGATCTGGTTGGAGAAGACCTTCGACTGCTGATCTGTGATCGGCTGACCGTCGACCGAGAAGGAATTCGACGCGTGGTCGCCCATGCTGTGAAACATGCCGTTCGAGTCGGCGGAGATGCCAGGCGACGCCAGCGTAACCAGAGCGCTGACCGAAGACGTGCCGCTCAGCGGGATCTTGGAAAACAGGCCGCGGTCGATGTCGGTATGGTCGACGGGGTCGGTCTCGACCAGATCGCCACTGGAGGCTGTGACTTCGACGGTGGTGGTAGCCGCACCGACCTTCAGCGTGACGTTCTGCGTCACCGGCACAAAGGAGTGAACCTCCACCGTCTGGGTCGACGGCGCCAATGTGGGTGCGGTGATGCTAAGCCGGTAAGTATTGAATGGCACATTCGGAAGGGTGTAAGTTCCGGAGTTGTCCGTAGTCACGGTGCGGGTCAAGCCGCTGATCGTGTTCGAGAGGACGACCGAGGCGTTGGCCACCACGGCACCCGATTGATCGGTGACTACACCGGTGATTGTGCCCGCATTTCCGGCGGATTGAACACGCGACGGAGCGGTATGGCTCTGCGATGCAGCTTGGGCCCACGCGCCGTTGGTACGCTGCAAGGTGCCCGAACAGATCGATAGCGCGAAAACCGCTGAGATGCCGCGTCTCAGGGACGTGTGCATGAAGTTACCCCTTTTCAATTGTCTATGCTTTGGACTGGGTTCGAGTGGCATATCTCGAATGCAAAAGCCCACAAAAAGTAGATGCCAAGTAGCTTTTCCTTGAGGGAAGTACCGGCAATCAGGCCGTGATGCACTTCTAGAGACGCTCAGGCAGGAACGATGTCAACAGGCGGAGGACGGGTGAAGAGGGCAAAAGTAGATAGCGCAACAGGGACGACACAAGGCACAACGACATCCAGCTGTCTCACAAGAACTACGGTATGTGCCGACGCCGGAGTCTGAGCCAGATGTACGGAGATGTGCGCAGCAGCGCAGAGAGAACAGTCCGAATGGGTTACGGCACCATCCGCATGAGTGTGCGCCACCTGTACAGCGCCAGAAACCGCCACCAGAATGAGGCAGACCAGAGCCAGGAATACTCTCCACGGCGATCTGGTTCGGTATGTTCGGCCAGTAGCAACCATACTATTTAACTATACCGCAGAGCCCGCCAACGGTGACCCCGAGGCAGGCGGAGAAGGAATTGTTATCGTGACATCATCAAAGGTGAGTCCATGTTCTTGTCATCTCGGAGTCTAACCGGTTGACAGCCAATCACTTCGGTGGCAGTGCTGTGCAGTATCGGAATTTGCTCCTCGGCGCTGCTTGCGGCGCAGGACAAAACTACTGCAGAGAACCCAGCAAAATGTTTCTAAGATCCCAGCAGTCGCGAATGGTACAGCTCGCAACTTAAACTAGCCCTACTGGCCCAACCTCCAACCCACAATCCAAGGGGCACCGCCCGCATATGCCAACGCTAAGCCCAGTAAAACTGGCAGGTGAACGTTGGCTGGGTGGCAGCATTCCGATGCATCCAGCACAAACGATCCGGGACAGCTTGAGAAATTGGGCACTTGTGGGTTTTACTGGCCCGCTGCGATGCGCCGGGTTATCAAACCGATGTTCTCTACCTTAGCTTGGTGGCCCATATCGATCACTTCGGCCACCTTGTTGAATTCAAGCCCGGCATCGGCCTGAACGAACATCGTTTTCTCTTGCCGGGCGGCAAAGATCTGCGCCAATTTGCGCTCGACCTGCGACTTGGGGAAATCAATCTCGTTGATCCGGTAGGTCGGCTCGCTCGCTCCATTGGCCAGCACCGCGACTACGATTGGGCTGCTTGGCAAAATGTCGGCTTTCGAGGGTTGCGGAATCACCGCGTGAAGTCCCTTCGGCGCTACCGGAACGATCACCATAAAGATGATCAGCAGCACCAATAGGACATCAATTAGTGGAGTTACATTAATCTCAAAAACGGTTTTGTCTGTGCCCGCACTGCTCCTTATACTCATAGCAACCTCCGTTGAACGGCTGCTCGGTGCGAGTCCGGCAGAAACCTTTTACTGGCCCGCTGCGATACGCGGGGTGATCAGGCCAATGTTGTCTACCTCAGCTTGGTGGCCCATATCGATCACTTCGGCTACTTTGCCGAAGTCGAGATCGGCGCCGCCCTGGACGAACATCACTTTTTCTTGCCGCGTAGCGAAAATCTCCGCCAACTTCGATTCAATCTGCGACTTGGGGAACGCGTCTTCGTTGATCTTGTAGGAAGGCTCGCCCTTGCCGTTGGCCAGGATCTGGACAACAATCGTGCGATCGTTGACGACTTCCTGCTGAGGATTCTTGGGTGGCTGAGGGATCAATGTGTCGAGCCCTTTCGGCGTCACCGGCACAATCACCATGAAGATGATCAGAAGTACCAGAAGAACATCGATCAGCGGCGTTACGTTGATGTCTGAAACCGCTTTACCTGTACCGCCACCACCGCCCATTCCCATAGCAAATCTCCTTGTATTTCTCGCCGCGAGACTTCCGTCTCCAGCGACGCTGCTACTTTACTTTTTAGCCGTTGTATCGTCGGCTTCGCGCTTCTCGGTCAGAAGGCCGAGGTTGCTGACGCCGGCTGTGCGGATCTGGTCGACAACATCCATCACCTTGCCGTAATTGGCGCGAATGTCGGCGCGCAGAAACACATGCTTGTCGGTCTTGTTCTCGAGCTTGGCAGAGATTTTTCCGCCCAGATCGTCGAGGTTTGGAACTACGTCTGCGCCAAGAAACGCCCGCCCATCGCGCGTTACCGCGACCGTAACCGCATCTTCCTTGTTGGCGTTCTCCATCACGATCGCCGCGTTCGCCTGCGGCAGTTCGACGTTGACCTTGTTGTTCAACATCGGCGTAATGACCATGAAGATGATCAGAAGTACCAACATCACGTCCACCATGGGCGTCACGTTAATGTTGGAGTTGACCTTCTTGCCTTCGTCGCGCTTGTTGATTCCCATAGAGGTGATTTCCAGTCCAAAAGTTCCGGCTTCTGCGTTACTAAGTCATTGAGGTTTGCGTGGGTCCGGAGGCCGTTCGCTTGTTGGCCTCCGGAGGCCATGCTGTCCCAGTGATTCCCAATCTTCCCTGCCGGATATATCCGGCAAAGTGCTTTTAGCGGTGGCTTTGCTTAATGAAGTAGTCCACCAGCTCGCTTGAGCTGTTATCCATCTCGACGTCAAATGCTTCCACCTTGTTAGTGAAGTAGTTGAACGTCATGACGGCGGGGATGGCCACGAACAGACCGAACGCGGTCGTGACCAGGGCTTCCGAGATACCGCCGGCGACTGCGCCGATTCCCGAAGTCTTCTGGGTTGCGATCGCCTGAAAGGCGTTCAAAATTCCGATGACGGTGCCGAGCAGACCGATAAACGGTGCTGTCGATCCAATGGTCGCCAGACCGCCAAGGCCGCGCTTCAGCTTGGCATGAACGATGGCTTCCGAGCGTTCGAGAGCGCGCTGCGAGCTCTCAACTTGTTCATCGGTGATGTTGCCGCCCGAACCGAAGCTGCGAAACTCCTGCAGGCCGGCCGTGACAACTTCGGCGAGGTGAGACTTCTTGCTGCGGTCGCCAAGCTTGATCGCCTCGTCCAGACGGCCATCCTTCAAGGCTCCGGCAACCTTCGGCGCAAACTCGCGCGACTGCTTGCGCGCTGCGTTGAAGTAGAGCCAGCGATCAATCATGACCGCAAGCGACCAGATCGACATAATGAACAGAATGATTGCGATGATGCGGGCAGGCCATCCCATGTTCTGGAGCAGGCCGGCCGCGCTGAAGCTGACGCCACCGGGAGCGGCTTCCTGAAAATACATGGCGAGCGGCGCCGGTACGTGAGCGAAGTTTGCGATATGAGCGAGAATCACTGGGTCTTTCCTCCTGATTATTAGAAAGCTTTAGACGAGATCGGGATGGACTAGTTCAAACATCAAGCCCGATCTACAACAAAAACGGGAAACAAACACGAACCGGAAACAATCCACAACAGATGCGATGCACAGGCTTCTCGTCCAGTTGTGATTCAGAAGACGGTTGCCTGAATAACTCCGCGAAACAGCCTTGTTCTAGCCGCCCCCGAAGGTGAAATTCACATTAATGGTGGTCTCCACCTCGGTGGGTTCCCCGTTCAAAAGATAAGGCTTATACCGCCAGCGTCGCACTGCATCGGTCGCGGAGGTCTGTAGCATCGGCGGACCGCTGACAACTTGCAGTTGCTCAATCGTGCCTTGCTTCGAAATGATTGCGTGAAGGATAACGACGCCCTGAACGTGGGCTGCCTTCGCGATCGGCGGATACACCGGGTCGGGCCGCGAGATAATCGACCCTGCCATCGTTCCGCTGGATACGCGCACTGGGCCAACCGGCTTGGGAGCAGCCCTGGCTACAACCGGTGGCGGCGTTCCAATTCCAAGGCCGAGACCTCCAGCAACACCGCCCGCGCTACCCGAACCCATGGCGCCCATACCCGCGACACCGCCCATGCTCGATGGCGGCGGGGCATCATCCTTGACCTGCTTGATGTCATGCGGAATCTTGGTGGGCGCGTGCAGGCCCTGATCGATCTCCGACACCACATGCACAGGCTTCATGACCTGAGCGGGCGGTGGAGGAGGTGGAGGAGGCGGAGGAGGCGGTGGCGCAGTCAGAAGTGCCGTCATCGCAGTAGCCGGCAAAGCCTCCGGATAGATCAGCGGGATCAGGATAATGATGACCAGAACGCAGAGCATCATCGTGCCGGTCACCCAAACCCACTTTCCAGCGTTGGTTTTGAGTTGCCCGCCGGATTCCATCATTGAGTCTTCAAACATGGACAGCCTCGCACAAAGTTCTTCTACCCAGCTTAGACACCGCAACCGGCGGCTTTGTTCCCGTGTCCGCAATTCCTGCCCCGGTAGGATGCATCGGAACAAATTGGAAGCCAGCCGGAAGATATCAGAACACTCGAATCACGCAGTCCCGAAATCTTATACGAAAACATCCGCGCCGGGATAGCGGGTACAAATTTTGCTACGCGCGCACCCGTTTCGCAGGCAGAGTCGCAACCTTACCGCGACTCTTTCGCCAATCCTGATACGCCACCAGCATGGGTGCTGCAACCGCGATCGAAGAGTAAGTCCCAATCAGAATTCCAACCGTCAGTGCGAACGAGAAGCCCCGGAGCACAGGCCCGCCAAACACCAGCAAACTCAACACGGTGAGGAACGTCAGCCCCGACGAGATCACTGTCCGGCTCAGCGTCTGGTTGATGCTGCGGTTAACCACATCGGTCAGCGACTCGCGCCGCGATAGCGCCAGGTTCTCGCGGATGCGGTCAAAGACGACGATGGTGTCGTTCATCGAATAACCAATCAGTGTCAGGATGGCCGCAATCACCGTCAGCGTAATTTCCTGGTTGGTCAGGCTGAACGCGCCCACCGTGATCAGCGTGTCGTGAAACACCGCAACCACAGCCGCAACACCGTAAATCAGTTCAAACCGGAACCAGAGATAAATCAGCATCCCGGCCAGCGAATAACCCGTCGCCAGCCATGCCTGCTTCTGCAGTTGCTTGCCTGCGGTCGGGCCTACGATGTCGACCTTCTGGATGGCGAAGGAGGAGTCGTGATAGCCCGCGCCCAGCGCGCCTTCGACGGCCGCGCGCCCGGCATCCTGTTGCGTATCCGGCGCCTCAGGCAGCGAGATGACCTCGGTGTTGACGGAGCGGCCGGCGGTATCGCTGATGGGGTACACGATGGCGTTCTTCACGCCTGCGCTGGAGAGCGCCTGGCGGATGTGTTCCTCGTTCGGCGTCGACGCAAACTGCACCTGCATCTCTGTACCGCCCTTGAAGTCCACGCCGCGTGGAATGCCGTGCCAGAACACCATGCTCAGCACGCCCGCCACGGAAAATATCAGCGAGAAGCCGAGAAAATACCACTTCTTGCCAAGCCAATCGATCTTTGCGTCTCGAAACAGTTCCACTTGAAACTCCTATCCGTTGTTCGTGCTTCGTTCTTCGTGGCTCGTTTTCCCCTATCGAACATCGGAGAACGAGCAACGGTCAACGGCACCTCAAATTGATAACTCCGCGCCACGTTCCTTATTTGCAAGAATCGCGTCGAAGATCGTCCGCGACACGAACACGGCGGTAAACAGATTAGCCAGCAATCCAAACGTAAGCGTCACCGCAAATCCCTTGATCGGCCCGGTGCCGAAGAGGAACAGGATCCCCGCCGAAACAATAGTCGTGACGTGGGTATCGACGATGGTGATCCACGCGTGCCCGAATCCCTGCTGCACCGCCGCAGCGGCCGTCTTGCCAGAGCGCAGCTCCTCGCGGATGCGCTCGAAGATCAGCACGTTCGAATCAACGCCCATGCCGATGGTCAGGATGACTCCGGCAATGCCCGGCAGCGTCAGCGTCCCACCCACAAAGCCCATGAATCCGAGCAAAATGACGAGGTTCAGGAACAGCGCCAGGTCGGCGTTGATGCCCGCACCGCGGTAGTAGATCAGCATGAACGCCATCACTGCCAGCATGCCCACGATGGCCGCGATAATTCCCTGGTGGATCGAGGCAAGCCCCAGACTTGGACCAACCGTGCGCGTCTCGATCGGATCCACGTCCGCCGGCAGAGCGCCTGTGCGCAGCATCAGCGAGAGGTTGTCCACCTCGTCCTTGCTGAACGATCCCTCAATCTCGCCGCGGTCGCGGATCGCCGAATTGATGCTCGCGACTTCTTTGATCTTGCCGCCCAGAACGATCGCCATAGAACCCGGCGTCGCCGAGTCCTTCGAGTGCGCGGACGTGTATTGATAGAAGCGATTGCCCGCGTCCGTCGTCAGCGTGAAGGTTAGATTCGGACGGCCATTTACGTCCGTCGACGGCTGCGCATCGCGGAAGTCGGTGCCCTCCACCTGGCTAGCGCGCTCCAAAAGGAACACCTGGTCGGGAGCATTCGGAGTTGTGTTGCCATGCACCAGCATATCGTCGGGAGGAACCACGCCATTCAGTGCAGCCATCGCCGCCTGGTCATCGCTGTATGGCCCGCTGACGACCGCATATACGGCCAGCTTCGACGTGTTGTGGATGGCATCCTCAACCTTGCTTGGATCGGAAATTCCCGGCAGTTCGACAAGAATCTCGTTCTCGCCCAGTCCATATGGCTGCACCAGCGCTTCGCTCACGCCCAGGGCGTTCACGCGCTCGGTAATGGTCTCAATCGTGTGCGACAGCGTCGACGTTTGCAGGTCGCGGATGGCGGCCTGCTTCATGGAGAGCGTCTCGCTGCCATCCTGATTCGTGGTCACGTTGTAGTTGGTGTAATCCGTGCCCGTCAGCACCGTGCGGGCATCGCTCGCCTTGGCCAGCGGAACCCCACTGACCGTAATCTGGTCAGGATGGCCGATCGGATCAACCTTATGCACTGACGCGCCCGTAACTCCCGCCTTCTCGAGGTCCGCCTCAAGCCGCTGGCGATCGCGATCCGTGGTGTAGCCGATCGCCTCTTCCACGTGGACCTTCAACACAAGGTGGATTCCACCCTGAAGATCAAGGCCCAGCTTGATGCGCTCCGTGATTGCCTGCTTCAGCGCGGACGGCGTTAAGCCATGCGGAATCCCGAAGATACCGTAGAAAAAAAACACCAGGACCGCGACGATCGCTATGGTCTTGCCCTTCAGATTCTGACTCATTGCTTCCTTTACCCAAACCCTTCGCCCGGCCGCCTTACCAACAACGGACAACGAGCAACGATCAACCGTCTTTTACGCGTCCGGCGTGGTCACTGCCGCAATCGCGCTCTTCACAAACTCAAGCTTTATATTGTCGGGGGCAACGCGCAGCTGCACCACGTCGTCCTTCACCGAGATAATGGTCCCGCGGATGCCACCGTTAGTGGTAACGCGGTCGCCATTTTTCAACTCGGTCAACATCTGCTGCCACTTTTTCTGCTTCTTCTGGTTAGGCGCAATCATCAGAAAATACAGCAGCGCGAAGAACACCAGCGGAAGAAGCAATTGTGCCGAACTACCCAATGAACCCATCAGACTCCATCCTTTTACCATCACCTGCTCGTGCTTTTAACTGCCGCACGCCGATCATCCTTACTTCACTTGCAAACCGCGGCACGTCCATCTTCGCAACGAGCACGCCCCAAAACCGGCGCATTCATTTTTGGCCTGGAATCCTTGTCGGGAAAGCTGCTGACAGCGACCGATCGACACGAACACGCCACGCTCTACTGCTGCGCAGCAAGCCGCCAAAGGCCTGCGAACAGGCCCAGCCCTACAAGTCTCGCGTAACCCTTCGCCCCCTGTCAAGAAAACGTTGCTGAGCAGGACACCACTCCAATGCCGCTGTAGAGCGAGGCTAGGCAGTCTCGACGATCGACTTCAGCTCGGCGATGGTATGGAATACCTCGTCATCCGACGTATAAAAGTGCGGAGCAATCCGAATCCCCGCGCCCGGCCTGTAGTCCACCAGTATCTGGCGACGACCCAGTTCGTCAGTGACGTGGCGGCCGCCCGGCACATCCAGGATGATGGTGCCGCCGCGTGAGTCACCGTCGCGAGGACTGCGCACCGTCAAACCAGCATCGTCAGCCAGAGCGATCAGCAGTTGCGTCTGACGCATGGACTTCGTCCGGATGGCATCTACTCCAATCTCGCTAACAATCTCGTAACCGGAGCGAGCCGAGTACATGGCCGGAACGCTCGGAGTTCCATTCAGATAGCGGCGGATATCAGGCGCATACTCGATCGGTCCATCGGCGAATTCGAACGGGTGCGCATGGGCGGCCCAGCCGGTAGCAGCAGGTTTCATCGCCGGATCGAGACCTTCGCGCACATACAAATAGCCTGCGCCGGGTCCGCCAAGCAGCCATTTCACCGAGCCTCCAGTCGCGAAATCCACGTTGAGAGCGGTCACGTCCAGTGGAACAATGCCAGCGGATTGATAGAGGTCCGCAATAATGTACGCGCCAACCTCGTGCGCTCGTGCGGTGATGGCGGCGAGATCCTGCAGGTACGAACTGCGAAAGGCGACGTGCGAGATGCTCACCAGCTGCGTACGCTCGTCGATTGCCGCAAGAATTCGCTCCAGCGGAACGGTTATGCCATCCTGCGAAGCGACCGAGACGATCTCCGCTCCCTGCCGTGCCAGCCCGTGGTAGATGTAGTCGTTCGAGGGGAAGTTCAGCCCATCGGTGACCAGCTTGTTGCGACTCCCGCTCCAGTCGAAACATGACGTGACGATGGTCTGGCAGATGGAGACGTTCTGGTGCATGACTACACGGCCTTTGGGTGCACCGATGATGGAGCCGATCAGATCGCCGCAGGTAATCGGCATCATCCACCAGCCCTCTTCCCAGGCGCGAATACCGCGGGTTGCCCAGGTCTCGCTGAACTCGAGCAGCGCGGCCTGCGCGCGTAGAGGCATCGGCCCCAGCGAGTGGCTGATCATGTAAGTCGTGTGCTCAAGAATGGGGAACTCCTTGCGCCAGACCAGCAGAGGGTCTTGCGTGGAGCTAAGCGGAACTGGCTGATGCGTCAGGATATTCATATCTATTGCGCTTCTCCGATTAGGGCCTGTGCCATCGTAATCGCCCGGTTGCGTTGTAAGTTGTATGCCACGATCAGCACGAGCAAAAAGGGAATGCCGCAGATCAATGTTGGGCGAAACTCCCTTACAAACAGCGTAGTCACCAGCGCCGCAGCCATCAACCCGGCACCGAGAAGGCTTGTATACGGATAGCCCCACATGCGGAATGCAAGTTTCGCGTTCGCGCGGTGCCGTCGAAAACTGAGATGCGTCACGAAGATCATCAGCCAGGCGAACATCGGTCCAAATAAGGAGATCGCGAGCATGAGTATGAACGAGCGGTCATGGTATCGAGCGTTCAGGAGAGCCGCAATCCCAATGCCCACAGTCGACACCAGCAACGCCGCGATGGGAACTCCGTTGCGCGTGAGCACGCCCAGACGAGCAGGCGCGAAACCCGCACGTGAGAGCGAAAACATCATCCGTGTAGTCGCGTAAAGCTGGCTGTTCATGGTTGATAGCGCCGCAATCAGAATTACAAAGTTGACCACCCCGGCTGCGCCAAGGATATGTGTCCGGGCCATCACGGTGACGAAGGGCGACTCGGTTGCGCCGGAGGAGATGACGTTCCACGGCACGATGGCCAGCACCAGCGCGAGCGTCAGCAGATAAAACATAACCAGCCGGAGCAACGTGGCGCGGAACGCATTCATCACGGCTCGCCGCGGATCGATCGCTTCGCCCGCAGCAACTGCAACCGCCTCAATCGAGAAGTAGCTGAACAGAGACTCCAGCACAGCCACCCACATGCCCCGAACTCCCCTTGGGAAGAAGCCCCCGAATGCGGTGTAATTCGAGAAACCTATGGACGTGGCACCACTCGCAGCAGTCGCATGCGGCGCCACAAATACGACCCATGAGCCGAGGATCAGGAAGACAACAATCGCGAAGATTTTCATTGCAGAGAAGCAGTACTCCACCGCGCCGAACAGCTTTACGCTGGATGCGTTCACCAGCACAAGCACCAGCGTGAAGCCGAAGATCCAGATCCAGCCGGCAACCGCGGGAAACCAGAAGCGCATGTAAACCGCGACAGCCGTGATCTCTGTGCCCCGCGCAAAGACCACGCCGGCCCAGTAGGCGAAGCGAACCAGGAAGCCACACAGCGGCGAAAGGTAGTACTCCGCCCATGCCCCGAAAGAGCCGGAGGGAGGATGCGCGATCGTCATCTCCGCCATGCATCTCATCAGCAGAAACGCAATCACGGCTCCGATGAAGTAGCTCAGCAGCACCGCCGGCCCCGCAAATCCAATCGCAAACCGGGAACCCAGAGACAAGCCAGTCCCAATCGCGCCGCCGATCGCAATCATCGAGAGCTGCCGCAAAGAAAGACTGCGATGAAGGCCTTCTCGCGCTCCGTGATCGTATCGAAGCCCGAGCCCGGAAGATCTTTCATGCCGCAACTACACATGTTGGCAAACAGAATCAGGCAAGGGGTTACTCCGAGTATCCTAATCCAGACCGCACTTCGCGGCTCAGGGAGCTCCATGCCGCTTCAAGACGATATCGCCGCCCTTCTAAAGCAGGAGTCGACGCTCAC
>JANYLK010000039.1 GCA_025357875.1 Granulicella sp. | reverse complement strand
TCTGGTCGATGGAGTTGTGCACTACTGTGTCACGAACATGCCCGCAGCCGTTCCCAATACTTCGACGCTCGCGCTGACCAACGCCACATTTCCCTACCTGATGAAGCTCGCAAAGCTTGGCGCTAACGCCGCCATCCAGGAGGACGCGGGTATCGCAGCGGGGGTCAACACCTTCAATGGTGTACTGACGTGCAAGCCCGTGGCCGAGTCGCAACACCGCGAGTGGCAGCCGGTGTCCGAACTGGTAGCGCACGCGATTCAAGGTACGTCTTAGCCAGTTGTTTCGCTCGCAAGTCTGCAGGATCTCGCGCAACGATTGAGCGCTTCATATTGGTTGGAGGGAATTTCCAGGATGGACCAGGTCGATGCGGATCGAATAGCGGGCGGTACAGCTTTGCCGAAAGCTGGTCCGCTGAAGATCCTGTACGCCTCGGGGCTCTCGCCAAACGATTCATCCCTCTATCGGCTTTGGGCTCTGGAACGGCTTGGGCATCGGGTGGTACCGCTGAATGCGTATGAGTACGTGCCTGAAAATGCGCTACTGAGCAAGATCACATTTCGGCTGGCTGCAGGCCCTTCAGTGAACCGGCTGAACCATGACATTTTGCGCATGGCGGAGCGCGAGAAGCCTGATCTGGTCTGGGCTGACAAGTTGCTGGGGATGCATCCGAAGACGCTCGACAAGCTGCGCGCGATGGGCATTGCGACCGTTAGCTACATGATCGACAATCCATTCGGCCCTCGACAGGACCCAGGCTGGCGGCTGTATATGAAGGACATTTCCCACTACGATCTGCACGTAGTTCAGCGAGACGCGAATATTGTCGACTATAAGGCCCGTGGGGCGCGCGATGTGGTCAAGATTCAGACAGCGTATGAGCCAACCATCCACTTCCCCCCGCCTGACGGTTGGAGCGATGCGGACAGGGACCGTCAGGTTTCGTTCGTGGGCACGCCGTACGACGATCGAGGCAGGACACTTGCGTGGCTCGCGTCACAGGGCATCTCGGTGTCGATCTCAGGCAATAGGCGCTCCTGGCAGAAGGCACTTCCTACGGAGGCGTTCGACACGCTCTATCGCGAGGGGGAGCTGTACTTACAGCAATACCGCGAGGCCATCTGGCGCTCGAAGATCAACTTGAGCTTTCTTACTCATTCAAACAAGGATGAGTTTGCGCATAAGAGCTTTGAAATTGCGGCGTGTGAAGGTTTTCTGCTGGTGGAACGGTCGGAAGGACACTCCCAACGATTCGTCGAAGACGAGGAGGCAGTCTTCTTTTCGACGATGGATGAATGCGTGGAGAAGATTCGGAGATATCTTCCGGATGAAGCAGCGAGACAGCGGATTGCCGCGGCAGGACGGGCACGGGCTCAGCGCAGCGGATACCACAACGACCGGCAGGTGGGGCTGATCGTCGACCGGATGAGACAGATTCTGGAGCGCGTGCGCCGCAGCACCGAGCAGGAAGCAGTTGCGGACTAATCTGCGATCCAATGACCACGGTTTCTATGCTGTGACGGCACCCGATGGCGAGGGTTCATTTTGCTGACTGCTCCAACAGCGCACGCAAGCCAGCCTCATCCAATACGGGTACGCGGAGCGATTGCGCTTTGTCGAGCTTCGAGCCGGCCTCTTCTCCTGCGACCAGGTAATCGGTTTTCTTGCTCACCGTTCCGGAGACGCGACCACCGGCGGATTCGACCAGCTCTTTGGCGGCTTCGCGGGTGAGCGTCGGAAGTGTGCCAGTGAGCACGAAGGTGAGGCCTTCGAGGGTTGAGGTACGCTCGCGTTTCTCAGCGGGCATGGTGAGGCCGAGGTCCTTAAGGCGCTGGACGAGAGCGAGGTTTCGTTCGTTCTCGAAGAAGTCGTGGATGGTGACGGCGACCTTGGGACCGATGTCGTTGATCGCGGTGAGAGTCGGAATATCGGCGGTAAGTATTTCGTCGATGTTGCCGAAGTGATCAGCAAGAGCTTGAGCTGTTCGCTCGCCGACGTGGCGAATACCGAGACCGAGCAGCACGCGATTGAGCGGTGCCGACTTGGAGTTTTCGATTTGTGCCAGAAGGTTGTCGGCGGTCTTCGTGCCGATCCGATCGATCGTGAGCAACTGATCCCTCGTGAGGGTGTAGATGTCCGCGATGGAATGTATAAGGGCTTTGGATGTGGGGGCTTGGGTGACTTCCTCTTCGCGATCTTCGGTGGAGGTGCCGGTCGCGGAGAGATCCGATGACGCGGTCGCCGGGGAGGCAGGCGATTCCTCAGCGCTTGGCTCGGAAAGCGTATGTCCCAGGAGTTGGGCGACCATCATCTCCCCAAGGCCTTCAATGCTCATCACGGAACGGGAGGCGAAGTGGCGCAACTCCTCTTCCAGTCGGGCGGGGCAACTAGCGTTGACGCAGCGGAAGTCGACCTCTCCTTCTTCGCGCACAAGGAGCGTCTTGCAGCGCGGGCAATGGGTTGGGAAGTCAATTTCCCTTGTACCGCGTGGGTGTTTGGCATCTTCGATGACGGAGATGATCTTTGGGATCACGTCGCCGCCACGTTCCACCTGCACAAAGTCGCCGATGCGGATACCGAGGCGGGTGATCTCATCCGCGTTGTGCAATGTTGCGCGAGTCACGGTGGTGCCTCCAATGAATACCGGAGCGAGCGCGGCGACAGGCGTCAACTTGCCGGTCCGGCCAACCTGGAAGAGCACGTGTTCGAGCTGCGTGATGCCTCCGCGTGCAGCAAATTTATACGCGATGGCCCAGCGCGGTGCCTTGCCGGTAAAGCCGAGGCGGCGCTGTTGGGCGGTGGCGTCGACCTTGATGACGACCCCGTCGATCTCGTAGCCGAGCGAGTTGCGCAGACTTCCAGCCTTATCGATGAAGGCGAGCACGTCGTCGATCGACTTCACTGTGGTCGCGTGTTCATTGACGCGAAAACCCGCACCGCGCAAAGCTTCCAGCGTGGCGGACTGAGTTGGCAGAAGAAACTCTCCGCGCTTGTCTGGATCGGTGTCGCCGTGCAGCAGGAAGTAGGCGTAGAACTCGAGCCGCCGCTGCGCAACAATGTTCGGCTCGAGGGTGCGGATGGTGCCGGCGGCAGCGTTGCGCGGATTTACGGCGGGGGCGAGACCCTGCGCGACCCGTTGCTCATTCATCATGACGAACGCCGCCTGCGGCAGCACAACTTCGCCGCGAACCTCGAAGCTGGCAGGAAGTCCGGCGGCCTTCAACTTCGCACCTGACACTCGCAATGGCACGGATCGGATGGTACGAACATTTGTGGTTACATCTTCTCCGATGGTGCCGTCGCCGCGAGTGAGGCCGCGCAGCAGGTGTGCC
>JANYLK010000141.1 GCA_025357875.1 Granulicella sp. | reverse complement strand
GACAGCTTTCCGGCTGGGCGGACTTTTGCAGCCTAAGTGATTGTAAATGGAGCGAGGGTAGGCGCGGGAGAGCCGTCTTATCGGGTGAACTTGAAGCGGTCGGTGAGCGACTACCTCGCAGGTTCCTTCGGCCAGGTCCATGCATACCAGATGATTAATGCGGTCAAAGTAATTTCTATCAGTCCAAACACAACATAGAAGTGCCAAGCTCCTCTGATCGCAAGAATCATGATGACGGTGTAAAGTGCACCGACCACAAGATTCATCCACCGATTCACTCTTGCGGGTAGGACCAGTGACAGGAAGGGCATCAGAGACGGAGCTATCATCAGCGCTGACATTCCCAGTAAGACTCCTTGAGACACCGCGCCGAAGACCGTGCTCCCAGCGAGCATGTCGTGCAGCTTCCCAGGCTGATAAAGCTCAAAATAGTCCCCGTAGATGTAAAAGAATATCGCCGAAGACCACAATGAGAAGAGCTTGAATCTGACGTTCACCTTCACGTCCTCGAATACGAAAGCTTTCCCTTTTTCCATCGTTACCCCTTTGGACCTAGCCTGAAGAGGCATAAGTGAACTTGCATGCAACCAGCGGGATCACATGTAATCCTACGACAGCTCAAGCAGAAAAATTCCCTCGAATGCACTCGTAAACGTGCCCTTTGTGACGCCGCGCAGCCCAGAAATCTGTCCCACCACCGTCGTTTCGAATCCCTGACGGCCTGTCGGCAACTCGGAAGTGGTGCCAGCAACGAACTGAGCCGAGCATAGAATTTTGCAACAGTCTCGAACAGTCTCACGATGACCGCGGATGCGCGATGAGCCCTTCGGCAGACTCAGGGCAGGGTATGGGGCAGCCGCGTCGGGTAGGCGTTATACTTGCGGGCGGACGGAAGACGAAAAACGAGCAACTGCAAAAGTGAATGCGGGAATTGTTCGCTGCGCTTAGAACGACAAGCGGAAAACAAAGGCGACAGCAGATTGTTTTCGGGAATTACAACAAAAAGCGAAGGCAGAGACCATGGAATACCGGCAGTTGGGTGAGACGGATTTACGGATTTCGGTGTTGGGATTTGGTGCTTCGCCGTTGGGCGATGTATTTCGCAAGACTGATCCGGCCGACAGGACGGCGGCCGTACATTTGGCGGTGGACGAGGGGATCAACTTTTTTGATGTGTCTCCCTATTATGGGATCACGCTGGCGGAGACTCGTCTGGGCGAGGCGCTGGAGGGTCGCCGCGAGAAGGTGGTATTGGCTACCAAGTGCGGGCGGTATGGCGGCAGCGAGTTCGACTTTTCGGCAAAGACGATTACAGCGGGGGTTGAGGATTCGCTGAAGCGGCTGCGGACGGATTACGTCGACCTATTGCAGGCGCATGATGTGGAGTTTGGGCACGTGAAGCAGATTGTCGAGGAAACGATACCGGCAATGCGCAAGCTGCAGGAGCAGGGCAAGGTTCGGTACGTCGGGATCACTGGTTACTCGCTGAAGAATTTGATGGAGATTGCGGCGAAGGTGCAGGTGGATAGCATCCTGAGCTACTGCCGGTACAACCTGCTGATTACGGATTTGGATGAGTCGCTGTCTCCGTTTGCGAAGAAGAATGGGGTCGGCTTGATCAACGCTTCGCCGCTGCATATGGGGATCATCTCGGAGCGGGGCGCCCCGGAGTGGCATCCTGCTCCGCAGGAGGTTCGCGATGCGGGGCAGCAGATTGTGGCATTGTGCAAGGCGCGCGATGTGGATGCGTCTGAGGTAGCGTTGCGGTTCTGCCTGGACTATGCGGGCGCGGCGAGTACGCTGGTGGGGCTGTCTTCGACCGCGCATGTGCAGCGAAATTTGAAGGCTATGGAGATGCGGATTGATGCCGAATTGTTGCGGGAGATTGCGGAGATTGTGGCCCCTGTGAAGGATTTCGTGTGGCCTTCGGGGTTGGCGGAGAATTACGGATGAGGCGGGCTGAGCGAAATGCCCGGGCTAAAGCCCCAATGTTCAGGAGACGGTTTACCGCGGGCTAAAGCCCGCTGCTACTCCGAAGACAGTCATGCGAGATGCGGGATAGATGATGCAGGAAGCGATGAAGTTTGTGGCGGTGGATCTAGGTGCTTCGAGCGGCCGGGTAGTGGCGGGCCTGTGGGATGGGCGCAGGTTTTCGCTGGAGGAGTTGCATCGATTCGGTAATGGCGGCGTCAGCGTTCGCGGGAGCGTGGATTGGGACGTGCTGCGGATCTGGTCGGAGATTCAGAGTGGGCTGATGAAGTACAAAGCTCGGTTTGGGGATTCGCCGGCAGGGATCGGAGTGGATGCATGGGGCGTTGATTTTGGGCTGCTGGATAAGCGTGGACGACTGCTTGGGAATCCGTCGTGCTATCGCGATCCCCGGACGAATGGGATTCCGGAGAAGGTGTTTGCGCGGGTGAGCGAGGCGGAGATTTTTGCGGCCACCGGGGTGCAGACGATGCAGATCAATACGCTGTACCAGCTTGCTTCGATGGTGATGGCGGATGACCCGAAGCTTGACGTTGCGGAGACTCTGCTGATGATTCCGGATTTGGTTAATTACTTTTTCGGTGGGGAGAAGTCGGTGGAGTATACGGAGGCTTCTACTACGCAGATGTATCGGTTCGGCACAAAGGATTGGGATCGGGAGATGTTGCGTCGGGTGGGAATTCCGGAGAGGATTTTGCCTGGGGTGGTGATGACGGGGACGGTGCTTTCGACGGTAGGTCGCGACGTGCTGGATATGTGTGGGCTGGCGCGTACGTTTCCGGTGATTGCTGTAGCGTCGCACGATACGGCTAGCGCGGTTGCTTCGATTCCGAATCTTGATGGGAGGAGCGCGTTCATCAGCAGCGGGACGTGGAGCCTGATGGGCGTCGAGTTGGATGCTCCGGTGACGAGCGAGCGGGCACGGGCGCTGAATTTTACGAATGAGGGTGGGTGTGGCGGCTCGACTTTGCTGATGCGGAATATCACAGGACTTTGGATTCTGCAGGAATGCGTGCGGCGATGGGAGAAAGACGGCACTCGCTGCGGGTGGGATGAGTTGATTGCGGCGGCGAAGGCGGCTGAGGCGTTTCGGTCCGTCATCCTGCCGAATGCGGATGAGTTTGGCGCGCCGGGCAATATGCTGGAGGCGGTTCGTGGATACTGCTGGACGAGCGGGCAGGTGGCGCCGGAGACGATGGGTGAATTTGCGCGATGCTGCTTCGAGAGTCTGAGTTTGGCGTACTGGTCGGCGCTGGAGGCGCTGCGGGATTTGACGGGCCGAGATATCCGGACGCTGCGTGTTGTGGGAGGCGGATGTTTGAATACTTTTCTGTGCCAGATGACGGCGGACGCTTGCGGGTGCGAGGTGGTGAGCGGGCCGGCGGAGGCGTCGGCGCTGGGGAATGTGATGCTGCAAGCCGTGGCTACCGGACAGTTGCCGGATGTGGCGGCGGGTCGGGCTTCGATTGGCGAGTCGCTGGAGTGCGTGACTTATGAGCCGCACGGCGGCGATGGATGGGCTGATGCGCGGGGGCGCTACGGCAGGTTGGAGAAAGCGTCGCGTGGATGATGGGATGAGGGCCTGGTCGGAGCGAAGGTTGTCGGGTGAAGGAATTTACGGGGAGGCCATGTGTCGGGCTTTCAGCTCTCGGATTGCTAGCGATTGGATACCTACGCCTTCGGCCTAGACTGGTATGTAGCGGGCCTTCGGCCCTGAGTGCAGAAGATTGAGACAAGAGGATTTTAGGAGATGACGATGCAAGCGTATTCGATACCCGAGGTTATGGTTCCCAAGACAAGTGCGAAGGATGAAGTGGTTTTGATTGCGAGCGGTGATCTGCGCTTGTCGGCGAACCAGGTTTGCTGGCCGGCGCAGGTTGAGGTTGAGCGCGCGGTGACGAAGGCGTTTGCTGCGGAGGGAAAGACGGTGCGGCGTGCTCATGCGTATCGCGAGGATCTCAAGCACGGCTTCATCTACAACCAGCGGATGGGTATGGACGTTTTCATGGGCATCGACCCGGATGCGCCGATCGTGGTGGTTGAGGCGGTGTGGCAGTACACGCACCATATTCTTGCGGGGCTGGTGAATCATCGCGGACCGATACTGACCGTTGCGAACTGGTCGGGACAGTGGCCAGGACTGGTGGGAATGTTGAATTTGAACGGAAGCCTGCATAAGGCTGGCGTGAAATTCTCGACATTGTGGAGCAAGGATTTCGACGATGCATTCTTTGTGAACGGCCTGCGGCAGTGGATTCGCGAAGGCAGGATCGATCACGACTTGAGCCAGGTGCATGCCCTCGATCTCGGGAAGCTTCCGGAAGCGGAGAAGAAGCTTGGCGTTAGTCTGGCGAAGGAGCTGAAGAGTCGTAAGGCGATTCTGGGCGTGTTCGATGAGGGCTGCATGGGAATGTACAACGCCATCATCGACGACCATCTTCTGAATACTACGGGCGTGTTCAAGGAGCGGCTGAGCCAGTCGGCACTGTTTGCGGCGATGCAGACAGTGACGGATAAAGAGGCGGGCGAGATTCGGAAGTGGCTGGACAAGAGTGGCATGACGTTTGCGACTGGGCCGAATGAGGAGACCGACCTTACCGACGCGCAGATTCTGAAGCAGTGCAAGATGTATGTTGCCGCGCTGCGGATTGCGGATGAGTTTGGTTGCGACGCAATTGGAATTCAGTATCAGCAGGGGTTGAAGGATTTGGCGCCGGCTTCGGATCTGGTGGAGGGGCTGTTAAACAATGCAGAGCGGCCTCCGGCTTTCGATTCTGCGGGTAAAGAACTCTTTGCGGGTAAGCCACTGCCTCACTTCAACGAAGTGGACGAGTGCGCGGGGTTGGATGCGGTGATCACGAATCGCGTGCTGACGGCGATGCATCTTGATCCAGCTACGACCCTGCATGATGTGCGTTGGGGAGAACATTACAACGGCGAGGGCGTGGATGACTTTGTGTGGGTGTTCCAGATTTCGGGGGCGGTGCCGGCGTCGCACATTACTGGCGGGTATAGAGGTGCACGGAGCGAGCGACAGCCGCCGATGTACTTCCGCTTGGGCGGCGGGACTCTAAAGGGCATCTGCAAGCCAGGCGACGTAGTTTGGAGCAGGATATTTGTCGAGGGCGGCAAGCTGCACGTGGATATGGGGCGGGCGACAGCGATCGCGTTACCCGCGGAGGAAACGGAGCGCAGATTGAAGTCGGTGACCTCGCAGTGGCCGATTATGCATGTGCTGCTGCATGGAATTTCGCGGGACCAGTTTATGGCTCGGCACCATGCAAACCATGTGAATGTGGCTTATGCGGAGACGGCTAAAGGCGCGGATGCTTTATTGGCGGCTAAGGCGGCGATGATGGCCGAGTTGGGGATTGAGGTTCATATGTGTGGGAAGTGATCGCCGGCTTTGCAAAGACAAGAGCGAAATACGAAGATCCTTCGCTGCGCTCGGGATGACAGGCGTGAACCGCTCAGGATGACAGACATCTTTCAATATCAGAGAGAAACCCCATGCTCGGCGCGGTGAAACTGCGCCGAGCAATGGGACACCCAGTGGGTCAATTACCACATGAGGTCGATCTGGACCCGAAGTCCGGAATTGACGTCGGGTTAAAAGCGGACGAAGAAGCCTATGGTGGGTTCGGATGTGGTAACGCGGCGGGTTATGGTGAGGTAATTCTGCTGGAAGTCAGGCGCAAGGTAGAAAAGTTGGCGGAAGCCGAGCCGCATTCCGAAAGGGCTATTGGGGAAGTTACCTTCGACACCGGCGGTGTAGTAGTACGCAGCGCGGTATTGGAAGGGCAGGCCCTGGCCGCCTCCTGATGTGGGTTTGAATTGAATGGTTCCGCCACCTGCTCCGACGAAGGGAGTTACGCCGAAGGGGCGGTAGGGCAGATGCGCGACGTAGCCGAGAGTCATCTCGCGGGCGCCGACCTGGGCTCCGCGAAAAAGCAGATTCTGTTGCGGCGGTGGGACGAAGGTATAGTTCTGGCTGTACCGCAGATTGCCGAAGTTGAATTCGAAGCCGACGTAGGGCTTGACGGTATAGCGGAGGGTGAAGAGTTCGCCGACGGTGCTGCTGGGCTTGATGGTGAGCAGGGTGTGCGTGGTGGTGGCGTCGCGCTGCTCGATGCCGGAGACGGTGGTGCCGAACTCGCCCGCTGCGCTAATTGCGAAGTCGATGCGATCGAACTGCTTTTGAAGTGGGGTAAGCGGTGGGGCGACGTCCTGTCCGATCGCCTGAGAGGCTGAAAAGCTGAGGAGGCACATCAGGAGAGCTGGGGTGAGCAGGCTGGCGCCAGCGGGTCGGCGAAACGGATTCGGCATGTAGAACGGACTCCCTTGCGGATAAAAATGCACTCCTATGAGTCTACTCTGGGTTGAGATCGCAGGACTTGACATAGCTAAAGCGACGAAATGATCAAGGGCGACGGTGGTGCGCCGTTCGGGTCGCAGTGGCAATGCTATGATCGTGGGCAATTCAAAAGCATGCGATCTCTGCGCGTGGGATGACGTTTGGCCAGGAGTGTGGGATGCAGGTTTCGACATCGACGGGAAACACGGCGGCGGACAGCAGTAAGGGTGTGGCAGTGTTTCCGACCGGGCAGATAGCGCTGTTTGTGCTGGTGACGGTGCTATTTTTCCTGTGGGGTATGTCGAATAATCTGACGGACATTTTGGTGAGGCAATTTCAGAAGTCGTTTCAATTGTCGCAGTTCAGCGCGCAGCTGGTGCAGACGGCGAACTTCCTAGGCTACTTCTGCATGGCTATTCCAGCAGCGCTGGTGATGCGACGGTGGGGGTACAAGGCCGGGATGATAATGGGTCTGTGCTTCTTCGGATTCGGGATGGTACTGTTCTGGCCGGCAGCGGTGAGCGGCTCGTATGTGCCGTTCCTGGTTGCGCTGTTCACGGTGGGGTGCGGCGCCTCGGTGTTGGAGACGGCAGGCAACCCTTTCATGGCGCAGTTTGGACCGGCGGAGACGAGTGAGCGACGTCTGAACTTCGCGCAATCGTTCAACCCTCCGGGCACGATCATCGGGGTAATTGTCGGGGCGCGATTTATTTTTTCTGGCATTGAGAAGACGCCGACAGAGGTGGCGGCGATGAAGGCGGCGGGCACCTATGCGTCTTATCTCCATACCGAGATCATGCGTGTAGTACCGACGTATCTGGCGTTGGGTTCGGTGGTGCTGCTGTTTGCGCTGTTGTTATCTCGGATGAAGTTTCCTGCGATGCACTCGGAGCATGAAGGCGAGGGTGGGGATCATGGAAGTTTTGGCGCACTGCTGCATTATCCGCATCTGCTGTTTGCGGTGGTGGCGAATTTCTGCAACGTAGGCGCGCAGATTTCAACCTGGAGCAGCTTGATTCTGTACATGAAGCAGTACACAAATGTGAGTGAGCGCACCGCGGCTTACTATCTAACGGCGACTCTTGTGGCGCTGGCGTTAGGCCGCTTTGTAACGACACCGCTGATGAAATTTGTGTCGCCGAGTAAGTTGCTGGGAATCTATGGCGCGGCGAATGTGCTGCTGATCGCGCTGGCGATCACACGGCCGGGGATGCTGGGCGCATATGCGATCGTTGCAACCGGTTTCTTCCTGTCGATCATGTTTCCGACCATCTTCGCACTGGGATTGAAGGGTTTGGGACCGAATACAAAGCTGGCGGGCTCGTTACTGGTGATGGCGATTGTGGGCGGAGCAATCTTTCCGCTGGTGCTGGGATATATCGCAAGGTCGACCGGGAGCCTGGCGCTGGGCTACATCGTTCCGCTGGCTGGATTCGCGGTGGTTTCGCTCTATGGGTTTGCCGCGCCGTGGATCCTTCCCCCCTCTGGGAATACCGACCCGGAGGCTGGCGGAATTGTGGCTGAGCGGGGGCAGGGCTTCTGAAGCAATAGTGGGTGACTAGTGCTCACTGGTGAGTAGGGTCAGTATTTCTTGATCGCTCGCGACTGACCACTTAACCCACTTTTCCTAGAAATGGCGAAGAGGTTCGGCGTGTTTCGCAGCAGGGGCGGCGTGCGGGGAAAGGTCGTTGAATACCGCCTCTGGGGTCGGGTAAGTAGAGGGCGTGGGTCGGGGGTCGGCAGTCTTCTCCAGCGAGCGGCTGACGAGGTCGCGCGAGCCGAGCCCGATGGCGAGCGACAGGGTAAGTACGATTCCTCCGAAGAGAATCCCGAAGGCAAGTTCGACGACTACGCCACCGATCTGCAGGTGGTCGAGGACCATCGCGGCGGTGAGCACGAGGACGAGCCATTTGATGCCGAGGGAGAGGAAGCGCGCGTACTGCATCTGCATGTTGACCGCGCCGATGAGGACCGAGCGTGAAAGGAACCGTGCGATTACGGTTCCAGCTATGAGGATGAGGATCGCACCGACGGAGTGCGTAAGGTAGGGAATAAGGATGGCGGCGATCTGCGAGTTGCCGGCGTAGGAGGCGTCGAATGCAGAGATACCGATAATAACGCCGAGCACGACGCAGGCCCAAAAGGCAATTCGTGCGACCAGTGCGGTTGGCGAATGGCCCGGCGACCAGTCGGTGACGTCAGCGTTCTGACTGCGGGCGAAGCGCTCGTCGAACTTTGCAGCAGTGAGGATGCGTCGGAGAATGAGAGCCAGCAGCGCTCCGATGGCGGTGAGAATGATGACGGCCACGAGCAGAGCAAGCAGGCCGGGCAGGAAGCTGGCGAGCTTGACGAGTACACGGTGCATCGAATCTTTAAGAGCTAATGCGATTTGCTGACCCATGGTGGAACTCCTTGCAAATTAGAGTACTAGGCTCGCGGTTCGACATTCCAACGCCTACGGATTGAAGCGATCGGGCCATCGCCAGCGGGCTACGAGGTATGGCTTGTCGGTTTCGAATGCAGCGGCGAGGGCTTCTATATGTTTGTCGGGACTCAGTGTCTCAGCGCTGGTGCCGCTGCTGAGCAGGAGATGCGATGCGACCCAGGCGAGGTACAACGGGGTTAACGCGCCGAGCAGATGGCCGCGATTGATGGTGCGCAGGCGATAGGCGAGGACGAAGTCGTAGACAATCCGTGCCCAAAGGCTGTCGGGCATGCGGAACGCGGTCGGAGGCATGATGGAAAGCTTTTTGAGGCCGAGCAGCGAGTTCGGGGGAAGCACGAGCGACCAGATTTCGTGGAGGTTGATGTACGCGAGGCGGAAGCTGTCTATCATGGGCTGGACATCCGGCTGCTCGGACATCGCTGAGTCATCGGACTGGGCTGGCATGGCCCTGGTGAGGGCGGCCGCGTCTCGGGGCGAATAAGCGAGACGAGAGCGCTGCCAGAAGCTGGCCTTGGCATCGAGGTCGGCGAAGAAAGACCCGGCAACCTGGGCGAGCAGCGAGTTAAGATCGAGAGCGTCGGGTGGAGGTAGGGCACGCAAGCCAACAGGGACTTCGGCGATGGTGAATCCGGCAGCAGCAGCTTCAGCGACGGGCCAGATGAAAGCGGCGGTTTGATTGGCCGCTGTGAACTTCTGAGCGCAGGCAGCGAGCCTATTTGCAGCGCGCAAGGAGAAGGCGAGATCAATGGCTTGCGGATAGCGGGGCCGCGTCCCGAAGAGAGCTCGTGTGACTGGGTAGAGGATTGCCGAGTTGATCAGCCCATCGCGCGGGCTAAGCGAGTAGCGGGGGCTGGCAAGGTCTGCGTTGCCGACTACGACCTGATCGGCGAGAGCACGCAAAGCGTCGGGGGCGAGCGACTGGGCTTCCGGGCCGAGTAGGAGGCAGGCCGTCGATTGATGGTTCTGCATGCGTTTGTAGGTGTTGACGTAGTCGGCCGCGGTGAGGATCCAGCCGGCGAGCGCGGGCGCGGTGGGCGTGTAGGTGGTTACGCGAAGACTGGAAGCAGGAGTTGGCGGAATCGGATCGGGTGTGGTGACGTCGATGAGCTGATTTGGAAAGGCCTGGGCGAGGTTGGCCAGCGTGGCTTCGAGGGCGTTCCCGTGGAGCGGGCTCAAGGAGATGAGCAGTCCTGAGGAGGCTGGGTCGGAGACCGCGGATTCGAGGACTGTCTGGGTCGAGGACATTCGTGATCTTTCTGTTATATGTGATGCGGAGACGAGGTCGCGGGTGTGGGGCGGAATTCAGCTGTTGCGTGGACCTCAGCTAACTGGTTTTGCATAGGGAAGAGACTACTCCTACGATAGCCGCGATGAGGCTGCGGTGATCTGGGTCACTCAATTTTGGATCACACATTGTTGGATAGCTTATTGGAGTGCCAGGATGCCGGCGATCGGGATTCGGACCCATGCGGGGCGATTGTTTAGCTCATAGAGGAGTTCGTAGAGCGCCTTCTCGAGCAGGTAAGCGTTGAGCATGCTTTGTGCCTGCAGGGGCTGTGCAGCCAGACGGGGATTGGATGCGATGGTGGTGCGCCATGCGTTGAGAAACTCTGTGGAGACAGCGTTCTGCCAGAGCTGCGCCCACGGTTCGAGAGACTTTATGGTGCCCGGGTGACGCAGGAGATAGGAATCAAGGGCGGAGTAGGCGGCGTAACTGAAGGAGCGAAGCATGCCGGCGACGTCGCGGAGGGGGGACTGCTTGGCGCGGCGCTCGGCGAGGCTGCGGGCGGGTTCGCCTTCGAAGTCGAGAATGACGTAGTCGCCGCGGGCACGAAGGACCTGGCCAAGGTGATAGTCGCCGTGGATGCGTGTTCGCAGTCCGGCGTCCTGCGGCAGCGAGTCCATGATGGAATGAGAGCGGCGGAGGAGGTCGCGTCGTCGAGACAGGATGAGTGCGGCCGACTCGGTGATGAGTTCGTCGGGCAGCGTGTTAAACGAGTGCTTAAGTGCGTCGAGAGTGCGAGCAATCTGGGAATTGATGCGGTCGGCGTCGGCGGCGAGGTCGTGCTCGGAGAAGGGTTCGGACGCGAAGGCTGCATCCTCGGTTGGAGTGGCAAGGGCAAGGTGCATCTCGGCGGTGCGACGACCAAGGTGGGCGGCGGATTCGAGGTAGAGGCCGGCGTGTTCGCGGGCGTCGGCTGGAACCTGGCTGGTTTTAGTATCGGTGAGGAAGGTGGGCGCGGTACCGGTGTCTTTGGGTGGAGGGCAGGATGCGACTGCCTCGAAGTAGCGGGCGAGTTCTTCGAGGGTATGCTCCCAGCCGTCGCCTTCATTCTCGACGAGGCCCTGAAGCATGGCGACAGTTGTGTGCTCAGCCCCTTGCCTGTTGCCACGAATCTCGCCGAGGAATGGGGCGATGCGTGGGAAGTGGGCTACCTCGGTGAGGAAGCGTCCGATTTCAGTGTCGGGATTTTCTCCGGACTGGAGCCGGCGGAAGAGTTTCAGGATGAGCTTTTGGTCGTAGAGGATTGAGGTGTTGGATTGCTCGGCGGCGCCGGTCCGCGCGGGTAGCGAGGCGGTTCCGCGGGCGGCGTCGAAAGCGGAAGATTTGTAGCCGGCGATGGATAGTGTGGAGGCGGAAAGGTCCTTAGCGTTGGTGGCGGGGCCGAGTGCATCGGAGTCCTTCGACTCGCTACGCTCGCTCAGGATGGCACCGCTATCGTTTGATGGATTCAACTCTGTGGTGCTCGGAGTGAAGGCGGTAAGTTGGGTTTCGGTCTCGATAAGGTTGAGGAAGGCTTGACGGACATCTTCGCGGGCTGTGGCGTCGTGCAGGATCGCCGGGCCTTCGGCAGTGGTAAGCGAGGCGAGGATGGAGGCAGCAGCGGAGGAACGGACCGCGGCAGCTTCGTCGCCCGTGGTAAGGGCTAGAGGAAGTTGATAAGTTTCGGGCGTGCTGTCCGTGTAGGTGATTTCGAGGAAGACGAGGGCGGCAGGAATCGCGGGCAGCTCGACCCAGTCGAGGATCCGGACGCTGGAGATCGTGCGGGCCTTCGCGCCGAACCAGCGCTGGCGTACGAGGTAGGCGGGGAGAAGTTTCTGGAGGAGCGAAAGGCCCGGGCCAGCGAGTAGGTCGTGCCACGAACTGGTCACGAGGTTGAAGGCGGTCTCTTCGGTCTTGACGACGGGCGCCTCGGGAACTTCAGGCGCGGGCTGAAGTTCGAGCCAGAGGAAAGAGTAAGGCGAGAGCGTGATGGCATAAGGCGTCTTATCGATGGGGGGGAAGGCGACGTAGCCGAGCATCTCAACGGGGATCATACCGGCGAAGCGGGAGAGATCGAGCGAGGCGGGTTGGGCGAAGCGGGAGAGGTTTGCAACGCAGAGGACGGTCTCAGTGTTGAATGAATTAGCAGCGGAGGCCGGAGAGGTCTCGGCGACGGACGGAGAGTCGGGATCATAGTGGCGGATGTACGCGAGGATTTTCCGATTGTTGGGGGAGAGAAATTCCTGGGTGCCGCGACCAAAGACTTTGAAGAGCTTGCGCAAGGCGATCATGTTGCGCATCCAGTGAAGGAGCGATGACTGATCGGTGAGCTGGGCCTCCACATTGATGGCTTCGTAACCCCAGATGGGGTCCATGATGACGGGTGCGTAGAGGCGGGCGGGAACGGCCTTGGAGAAGCCGGCGTTGCGGTCGGAGGTCCACTGCATGGGCGTGCGGACTCCGTTGCGGTCGCCGAGGTAGATGTTGTCGCCCATGCCAATCTCATCGCCGTAGTACAGGATGGGCGTTCCAGGAAAACTGAAGAGGAGCGAGTTGAGCAGTTCGATGCGACGGCGGTTGTTGTCGAGGAGCGGGGCCAGGCGGCGGCGAATGCCTACGTTGATACGCATGCGAGCGTCGGCAGCGTAGGCGAGGTTCATGTAGTCGCGCTCATCGTTGGTGACCATCTCGAGGGTGAGCTCGTCGTGATTGCGCAGGAAGAGGCCCCACTGGCAGATGTCGGGAATGGCGGGAGTCTGCGCCATGATGTCGGTGATGGGGAGGCGATCCTCCTGGCGGAGAGCCATGTAGATGCGCGGCATCAGCGGGAAATGAAAGGCCATGTGGCATTCGTCGCCATCGCCGAAGTAAGGGCGAACGTCGGCGGGCCACATATTGGCTTCGGCGAGGATGACGCGGTTCTCATATTCGGCGTCGATTACTTCGCGAATCGCTTTGATTTTGACGTGGGTTTCGGGGACATTTTCGCAGCTGGTGCCGTCCCGCTCGATGAGATAAGGGATGGCGTCGAGGCGGAGTGCGTCGACGCCCATGTCCAGCCAGAAACGCATGGCTTTGAGGACTTCGTCCATGACGCGGGGATTGTCGAAGTTGAGGTCGGGCTGGTGCGAGAAAAAGCGATGCCAGTAAAACTGCTGGGCAGTTTCGTCCCAGGTCCAGTTGGATTTCTCGGTGTCGGTGAAGATGATGCGGACGCCTTCGTAGAGTTTGTCGGTGTCGGACCAGACGTACATCTCGCGCTCGGGCGACCCTTTGGGCGCTTTGACCGCGGCCTTGAACCAGG
>JANYLK010000134.1 GCA_025357875.1 Granulicella sp. | reverse complement strand
TGAGCGCAACAATCCTCACCCTCATAGCGGTCAACACCCTAGGCTGGCTCGTCCTCCAACTCTCCATCGCCGCCGCCGCTACTCATATGGACTCCCGCCACTACGCCTACGACAACCTCCTCTATCGCACCTACGCGTGGGAGATTCCCTTCTACCGCAAGTGGTTCCGCATCAGGCGTTGGAAGGGCCTCCTGCCCGACGGCGCGCCCTGGGTCGGAGGCGCATTCCGCAAGAAGCGTCTCGAAGGCCGCAACTCAACTTACCTCCGCCAATTCGCCCTCGAAGCCCGCCGCGGCGAAGCCGCCCACTGGGTCATGCTCGCTTGCTTCCCGCTTTTCTTCCTGTGGAACCCACCCTGGGCCTGCATCGCCATCGCCCTCTACGCCGTCGCGGCCAACCTCCCCTGCATCGTAGTCCAGCGCTACAACCGCCAAATGGTCCAACGCCTGCTCGTGCGGCAACGTTAGAAAGCCCTCGCCTTTCGGGGTAGCAGCGGGCTTTAGCCCGCGGTGGGATATGCAGAAAAGCAAGGGGCTTTAGCCCCGGGCCCTCGACCGCTATTTGGCGGGATCCCGCGTGGAATCAACTTAAGACAGTTCACAAAGTGTCCCAATTGCGCGCCTGTCGGTTCCCATCACACTATGATCGGCTCATGCTCAGGATCGGCACTTGGTGGGTACTGAATACGACGATCCTCTGGGCCGTTGCATCTGTGTGCGCATTGGCTCAGACGGAGCTTAGGTCTACGCATCAGATTCGTCTCCCCGTATCCTCCTCGCGCGGGTCGTATGACCATTTCCCCTACTCCGGTATGAACTTGCGGGAGCATTTTTCGATGCGAGTCGTTCCGGATCAAAGTCTCTTGGTTCTCGACTCCGACGCGAGCGGCAACTGGCCCCTTATCAGGCTAAGAAAATGGTGGACGGATGCTCCAGCCACTTAGGTGCTTAGCGTTCCCGGCTGGAGCTCTATCGATGCAAACCATCTAAACAGTATCAATTTGGACGTGCAAATCATGCCGGACGGACGGTATGCGGTCGCCTTTGCCGGAGCGTACTGGATGGAAAAATCCGCCTTCCTTTTGCACGCACCGAGCGGATATGTCGTACGAAAGCCCGACACAATCATTACCGTCATCGATCTGGAGAAGTGGAAGATCGTTAGCAGCATTCACACAATAGGCATTGCAGACGGGCCGGTTTCCGGCGTTCGTGTCGTGAATGACAAATGGATGGTGTTAGATTTCACCCTCGGGCAATCCCCCGTTGGACGTCTCCTGTATCGGTACGACAGTAGATTAGTGTCGTTGCCAAATCTGCATTCCGGTCCAGAATGCCTATCGGACCGACCCTTCCGTGGCTATCGAGATTTATCTCTGGAAACGGGCGCAGCAATGGCTGAGAGGCACAACGAAGCCGTCTGTCAGGGTCTTCTTCAAGCGACCGAGACCTCATCCGTCGATGCTTTGGAGACACTCATCGATCGAGGACAGGACGTTTTGCCGGCAGCAGTGCGGCAGAGCAGTCGTGATTTGCAAGATACAGAAGATGATTTTTTTCGGGGCTGGGGAGATTTTCCTTACTACCTTTTCTATGACGAAAATCCGCCATTCGAGTCTTCGTCGCATCGGTGGTACGGGCTCTACGGGTCGCGGGAGCACCCTACCTATAACTTGACAATCTTCGATGCGGAAGGAAACAGACAGAAATCGGAAACCGCCAATCATCTGCTGTGTGGCGATCCATCGTTGGATCAGAAGGGATCGGCCTGCGCGTGCCGTGTCGTTGATGTTGTCGAGCAGCAGCACGAGATTCTGGCGCTCTGTCGCACGCAGCGTGGCGACTATTCAAGCACTGTAAGCCGTGAATGGCTTTCCGTCCTCCGTTCGGACGATCTGTCCGGGGCTGGATTGATCAGCCTTTCCAGCAAATATCACCACGAAACTTTGCAATATTTCGCGCAGGGTGACGGTCGCGGCTATGTCGTGGCGCTCGAATCCGGGGAAACGCTTCAAATCTACCAATTCCCGACCGCCGCTAGACCGCCTTGCAGAGGCGCTACCGGCACAACTTCTCTACGAATCGGATTTTCGCGATCCCTTTCGGCTAGGCCCCAAAATGCTCAGACAGAGCATTCCGACTGAGGTTTTCTGCATGACGCTAGATCGCCCCGAGTCGATTGTGAGCTGGGGGATTTTGGTAGTGGCGCCTTGCGGCCAATTCCACCCTCCACCCCAAGTTAACAACGACCCAAAAAGCGCACAAATGCCCGCATCCGCGCCCCGCCTTCTATAATGAGCCATGGCAATCACTCCAGCGGCCCCGCGACCTTCCGGGAGGCCCGCACCTTCGACCTTTGAAGGCATGAGTTCCGAGCCAATCACGACGGACGCAGACCTCGAGCTGGAATCAGCTCCGCCGCCTGCTGAGCCGCTGGATTCGCTGCGCCCCGGAGTCCCCATGGGCAGCGCAGCCTCCGGCGAAGCCTCTCCGCGAGCCACCTTAAATCCCACAGCCTCCGCCGAGCCAATCCAGATCACCCCCGAAGAAAGTTCCGCCGAGCACCTAACCGGCTCCAGCCTCGCCGTCGTCAACGAAATCGACGCCAAGTTCGCCCACCTCCTGCACGAGGCTCACGAGAATCGCCCCGGTGACGACCTCGAAATAATCCGCAAAGCCTGGGCCTTCTGCCTGCAGCAGCACGAAGGCCAGAAACGCGCCTCCGGTGAGCCATACGCCGTTCATCCTCTCGAAGTCGGCCTAGTCCTCGCCGAGCTGAAGATGGACTCCACCGCCATCGCCGCCGGCCTGCTCCACGACGCCGTCGAAGACACCGACGTCACCACTGAGCAGATCGAAGAGCTCTTCGGCGATCAAGTAGCCCACATCGTCGAAGGCGTTACCAAGCTCGACAAGATCAAATTCGCCAACCGCGAAGATCATCAAGCCGAAAACATCCGCAAGATGCTCCTCGCCATGGTCACCGACGTCCGCGTCGTCATCATCAAGCTCGCCGACCGCCTGCACAACATGCGCACGCTCGAGCACCTGAAGTCTGACCGCCGCCAGAAGATCGCGCAGGAAACCCTCGACATTTACGCCCCGCTCGCCCACCGCCTCGGCATGGGCAAGCTCCGCGGCGAGCTCGAAGACCTTGCCTTCCGCTACACCGACCCCTTCGCCTACGAGCAGCTCTCCACCGAAGTTGAAGCCCTCCGCGTTGAAGGCGAAGTCTTCCTCTCCACCATCGTCAAGGAGCTCGAATCCAAGCTCCTCGAACACAAGATCGCGGGCCGTGTCGAGTGGCGCATCAAGCGCCTCTACTCCATCCAGCAAAAGCTCTCCGACCAGAAGATCCCCGTCGACCAGGTCTACGATCTGCTCGCCATCCGCGTCATCTGCCAGACCGTGCAGGATTGTTACGCCGTCCTCGGCCTGCTCCACTCCATCTGGCGCCCCGTCCCCGGCCGCATCAAGGACTTCATCGCGATGCCCCGCCCCAATCTCTACCAGAGCCTCCACACCACCGTCATCGCTCCCGGCGGCCACCAGTTCGAAGTCCAGATCCGCACCGAGGAGATGCATCGCGTAGCCGAAGAAGGCATCGCCGCCCATTGGAAATATAAGGCAGGAGACAACGTCACCGCCAAGGATGAAGCCCGCCTCGCCTGGGTTCGCCAACTGATGGAGTGGCAGCGAGAGATGTCCGACCCCAACGAGTTCATGTCGACCCTCAAAATCGACTTGTACCCCGAGGAGGTCTACACCTTCACTCCCAAGGGGAAAGTAGTCGTCCTGCCCAAGGACGCCAGCCCCATCGACTTCGCATACGCCATCCACACCGAGGTCGGCAACACTACCATCGGTGCCAAGGTCAACGGCCGCATCGTCCCTCTCCGCACCAAGCTCCGCAACGGCGACATCGTAGAAATCTCCACCCAGACCGGCCACGCTCCCAGCCGCGATTGGCTCAGCTTCACCAAATCCTCCCGCGCCCGCAACAAAATCAAGCATTGGATCAACGAGCATCAGCGCGAACGCGCCATCGAGATCGGCCAGAAGCTCCTCGACCGCGAAGCCCGCAAGTACAAGATGCCTCTCTCCAAGTACGGCGAACCCGACTACATCAGCGTAGCCAACGAGTACGGCCTCACGACCAAGGCCGAACTGCTCGCCGCCGTAGGCTTCGGCAAATACTCCGCGCGCCAGGTCCTCAACAAGCTCGAACCCGGCTCCACCATCGCCATCGAGCCGCCCGCTACTCCCGGCGTCATCGGCAACACCATCGACCACATGTCCGACGCCGTCAAACGCGTCTTCTTCGGCAAGGGGTCGGATTCGCTCCAGGTCGAGGGTCAGGACGACCTGCTCGTCTACCGCGCCCGCTGTTGTAACCCCATCCGCGGCGAAGAGATCATCGGCTACGTCACTCGCGGCAAAGGCGTCGCCGTCCACGCAAGAAGTTGTCCCAACGTTCAGAACCTCCTTTACGAGTCGGACCGCCGCATCCAGGTCGAGTGGGCGCCCATCCCCGGCGACATAGGATCAGCAGGAGCACCCAAGCTGCAGACCTACCCCGTCAAGCTCACCATCCTCTGCGACGATCGCGCCGGCCTGCTCAAGGAGTTCACCGCCATCATCTCCGACGACGGCACCAATATCCGATCATCCGCCTCCGACGCCACCGCCGACGGAGGCGCAGTCATCGACTTCGTCATCGAAACGGTAGACGTCCGCCACCTCAAGCGCCTCGTCGACAAACTCCGCCGAGTCCAGGGCGTCCGCGACGTCCAACGCGTCCAGAAAATCTAAACGGGTCTCAAGATCTAAACCGGTTTTAGGATAGCCCGGCTTAAGATAGGCCGGGACTTCAATCCCGGCACCACGGCTCATCCACCAACGTGGGCTTTAGCCCCAGCGACATGCTTTCCGCGTATCCTACCCGCGAGGCTTCGCCCACGTAAACACCTGCTTAAACACATCCGAAGAGAGATGCTCATACCCAAGCTCCTCAAAGATCGGGTCCAGCTTCTTATACGTATAGTCCCCATTCACCTTGTGATAACTCTCAATCGCAAAATGGACCGGATGCGTCTTCAAAAACTCTTTTGCCCCTTCGACAAATGCAAGCTCCGCCCCCTCGATATCCATCTTCACATAGGTCGGCACGCACCCAAGTTCCCTGCATGCGTCCTCCATGCTGATCGTCGGAACTTCCTTGTTGTGCTTCGTATCCGAATACACCACGAAGTCGCGAATCCCCGATGCCATCGTTCCATCCATGAAGAACGTCGTCGTCCCAGTCGTACCCGACAGCGCCTTGCGCACAGGAATCACGTT
>JANYLK010000114.1 GCA_025357875.1 Granulicella sp. | reverse complement strand
GGATTAGCAGCACTGGATGCGATCGAAACACATCGCCGGTTATCTCACTCCACGCAGGATGCAGAAACGCTGAAGGCAATCAGTCCTGCAACCGCTGAACTAACAGATATGGTCTTGCCAAGCGTGCAGAATTTGCTAATGGCGGCATCCCGTAAATAAGAGGAGCCCGAGCGGCTCATCCCTCGGCTGTTGGTACGACACCGAGAGATTCGCGCGATTTTTCGACCAAGCGAAGCGCGTTTTCCGCTTAACTTACGTTTAGAGTTTCGTTTAGCCATCTCCCACTTGCCTTGTCGCGATTTAATGAAGGGCACCCGGGAAGGATCCTGAACTACCGCTAAAATCCGCTTCGTGGCGAGTTCGGGGACCGGGCCGCGATTGAAAAGAAGTTTCTGACAGTGAATTATCTTGCTGCCCTTTGCGTAGGTGCGAGTTCAAGACTCTCTGCTTCCGGTGGCAATCAGATAATTGTGCGGTGCTTCGTCCGTTAGTGGCAGCACCTTACAGCCACCACATAGCGATGGTCCTTGTGAGACGCTTACTCTACGAGCCTCATATCAAGTAGCGAGAGCCCCCGTCTTCTCGGCTCGACCAGAGGCCCTCCAACCGTCTCCGATATCGCCCCAATAACGACTTGGCCGTCCGCCCAAGCAGAGCGGCACTGTGTCTAGGCCCGCTCTCCGTATGAAGGAGGAACGGCCGAGGAGACCTATGGATACAGCAATTTCGGTGCAGATTGCAGGCCTTTCGGCCATGAATAAAGCCGAATTGCTCTCCATCTGGGCCAAAAACTTTAGAGCGGCGCCCCCCTGCATCGCTGCGGAAGAATCAGATGGTTTCCACCCTTGCCTACCGAATCCAGGAGCGGGAGTACGGCGGCCTAGCGAACACAACCCGAAGAAAACTACGAGAGATTTGCCAAGGCCGTCGACCCGGGAAAACAGTCCCGGGACCGGGGCTCGTCGGGTCTGCACCATGGCACCGGCCTCGTACGTTCCTGGAAGGGCGAAGTCCACAAGGTACCAGTCTCGTACGGCACCTTTACCTATCACGGCAAACTGTTCAGCAATCTGTCCCAAATCGCGAGAAAGATCAATGGGACACGTTGGTCTGGCCCCTTGTTCTTCGGAACGAAAGCGAAAGCGCAATGAGCCCATCTCCCCGGATCCGATGCGCAATCTACACCCGCAAATCTTCCGAAGAGGGCTTGGATCAGTCGTTCAATTCGCTCCACGCTCAACGGGAAGCCTGCGAGGCATATATCCTCAGCCAGCAACATGAAGGCTGGCAGGTGGCCCGAGAAGCATACGACGACGGCGGATTCTCCGGTGAGAACATGGGGTGGTCTACTCTCAAGAAGCTGCTCGAGGCCATTGCTCGCAAATCAATCGATACGGTCGTCGTCTACAAAGTCGACCGGCTAACCCGTTGCGGTGCGCAATCAGGTGTAAACCGGCAACATTGAAAGTGTCTGCTCGCTCTCCGAGCAAACGCAAGCATTCCCGCTACGTGGCTTTGCGTTGTCAATTCTTCAAGCCGACCAACAAAAGCCAGGCCTCGTGTACTTGGAGCACGGCGTCACTTTTGGCCAAATGCGGATCAAAGATTGCTGAGGCATTTTGTTGTTTTTTCTTGACAACCTTCAATAACGCTTGCCATGTTCCTATGTTGATTGAGAAAACGTCTTCTTGTGTCAAGCCTGCAAAAGTTGCAAATGAGGGTAAATGCGCCAATTTTTGAGCCAGTTCGGGGCTGTACTAATGTCGAGTCTGATAGCAAGCGGTGTGGCAGCCCAACTGGGAATGAATCCGCGTGCGGGACAATCTTTGTCGCCGCTATCGGCTGGGATGATGAGTATGGAGAAGGCCCAAACCCTACGGGCCGCCGGGCTTTTGCCGGATCTCTCAAATGTGCGGGGGTTCAACTACAACACGATCAGCAGTGCGGATAATGAGCGGCACGCCGCTTACACGGATCAATGGCTGCGCTACAACCATGCTGAAGTTGACCGCGACATGGGTTACGCCCAACACCTAAATCTAAATCAGTTGCGTGTTTTTCTGTCCTACAACGCCTGGCTGAAGAATAAGCAGACTTTTCGCACCAATCTGGTCGACTTCATCTGCACGGCGCAGGCCCACGGCATTGGATCGATGCTGATTTTGGTGGATACACCAGGGGAGATGATGTCAGACATCTTCGAACCATCTGCTCACGTGCAGCTTAGAGAATGGGCCGCCGACTTGGTAGATGCCGTAGGCAATGGGAAAGAACCGGGGCTTGTCTTTTGGGATGTGGCAAACGAGCCAGACGTTGAGGACAACCCTACTGAGTTCAAGGCGCACCAAATGGACGTTGCAAAGTACATGCTAACGGTACTCCGGGATCTCGATAAACGAATACCTGCGACGGTTGGTTGTGCTTTTGTGCCATGCATGAAGGAGATGGCAGCGGGCGAGGATGTCCTATCCTTCCACGACTATTCGTGGACGCGTGATGAGATCAATTTTCACGTTCAGGAAGCGCGCGAGTTCGCCGCTCAGCAGAACAAACCCGTTTTTACGACAGAGATGGGCTGCGTCGCGCGAGCGAATCCTTATAACGTTGAGTTGAAGGCGCACGCGGAGCATCCGATGGGCTGGTACATCTGGGAGCTGATAATTGCTCAGCACTGGGGCAATGTGCATGGCGTCTTTTATGCAGATGGCACCGTGCGCGATCCCTCCATACCTGCTGCGTTGCTCGGTTTCTTCCGAAATCGGAGCGCGGATGTTGTTTTGGAAAGTGCAGATAACGAAGGTCAGGTGACAAAAACAGTAGCCGCAGCTAATCAGTGGCTCGCTCAGACGACCCGGAACTGGAAAGCGGGTCTTAGGATTGCGGAGGCAGAAGCTAACTTACTTGAAGCCGGCCAGTTGACCCAGATGCATGAGGGCACGTCCAGGAAGCTTACCTGATAGAGGCTGGCCAGCCTGACGTTTCGAAGTTAACTATGGTCATCAACAAATACACCGCACTCCTTATTCCGTATCAGAGGCGCAAAGGCTCAGAAGCAGTAACAAAGGAAACGACTCGGCTGCGTAAAGTAGCCTAATGGAGGATGTGAGATTGCAAAAATTTCGAGGCCACCTTTCGGTGTGTTGCTAACCATCATTTTGAGCTGTCCCGCGTGGGGCCCGTCTCTCGCGGGTATTCAAACACAATCTTTCGGTGACTGGTTTGAGCTAAACAGCTTGCTATCTCGACATACGGCTACCGGAGCCTGTTGTGGAGGGACTTGTAACCCCCTAGAGAGTCGTTACAACATTAAAAGATCAGCGAATCTGTGGCTTTGAAGAAACGGGTCTCGAAGCTCCGGGTTGCGAAAAGCCTCCGTTCCTCCCGGAGCCAGGGTAGAAAGAGCGCCGGTAATATTGCCTACACGCGCGCATGTGATCGTATCCTTAGAAAGAAGGTACGCATGCAAAAAACCAGCGTCGAAACTGTCCCCCGCTCCAATGGTGTCCAAAGGCACAACGCTGACAGGGGTGACATCAGTGGCGCGCCCCAGTTCGTAAACTCGCGAACCACGACTACCACGCTTGACAACTATGACCGGCGGTCTTAGCGGCAGCGCCTGTATGGCGCTGTCTAGATTGGAAGACCTGGTCATCCGACATATCTCATCCTCACTGGGCAAAAAAACATCGACATAGGGCAGGACTTCCTTTAAAGGAAAACCCCAGCGATCGTCAGGATCATCGTTTGTGTCGAGGGAGATGGTGAGGCCTGCCTGTTTCAGCCGCCGAAGGAGGTCTGGCAGGTCAGCGCCCAGGCCCCGTTGCAGATATAGGGACGAAAGATGAAAATGACGTGCCTGCAATAAAAATTCAAAATCAAGATCAGCGACAGTCAACTCTGCGATCGTCCCCGGAAAGGTTAGGATGTGGCGCCGATCCCCATGTGGCAGGAGTAGCGTAACGCCTGTGGCGATGGTCTTGTGCCACTTTGTATGTGAGGTATCGACCCCTACAACGCTCAGGCGCTCCACTGCGAGGCGACCAAAGTCATCACTTCCAACCAGCGTTGAAAACGCCACTTTGGCGCCAATAGTTGCGGCGTTATGCGCGACGATCGCGGAGGAACTGCCTAGGGTGACTTGGAAATCGGTCGCGAGCAGTTCCCTTTCGGTTAGCATTTCCGCTGGAATGCCGTAAAGAATTAGGTCGAGATTCAGTTCTCCAGCAATGGTGATATCGAAAAGCTTCTGTGTCATTGAACTCCCTATTGTTATTACAATAGCATTCGTTTTACAATCAATCTGCTTTACTTTAGCTTCCTATTCTTTCTTTTTTATCGCAATACGAGGTGTCAACGCCATGAACTCACTATCGCGGCTCCTGAGCATTCCTACCAGTGAAAAACGAGAACTCGGACTGCTTTACACTCCCGCCGAGATTGCCCAGCAGCCCGCCACATGGCAGACAACTCATCGTTTGTTTAACGAATCAAGGGCCGAACTAAAGAGTTTTCTTAAACAGCCTCATGCAGAGCGATGGACCATCTACCTCATTGGCGCAGGTACGTCGGATTACATTGGTCACTCAATCGCGAATCTTCTTCGCAGGCGTTGGGGTTGTGAGGTATGCGTGGTCGCCAGCACGGATCTGTTAACGAATCGCGATGATCTTGTAATCCCCGATCGTAATTACCTTTGGATTTCATTTTCCAGGTCGGGTGACAGCCCTGAAGGGGTGTCGGTTCTCGAGCAGGCACTCACGCTAAGCCCCAACATTAAACATCTCCTTGTGAGCTGCAATAGGAATGGCCGCATGGCGGAGTTAGCTCAGAAAAGCAATAATTCATGCGTAATTGTGCTCGACGACGCTGTCAACGATCGAAGTTTGGCAATGACCAGTTCGTTTACAAATATGGTCTTGTTTGGCCAGGAGCTCGCCCACCTTTGGGACCAAGAAAACTTCGAAACTACGTTGGATAAGATGACGCGGGCCGCCAACTACGTTCTGGACGAGGGCGCATCCCTGGCCCATAGTCTTGCGCAGCTAGGGTACCGGAGAGCTTGCTTTGTAGGTTCTGGAGCACTTTCAGGTATCACCCGCGAGTCCGCGCTTAAAATGCTGGAGCTTACGGCCGGCAATATTCAGACGATGCACGAGACTACCCTTGGATTACGACATGGACCTATGTCTTCATTGAACATGGAAACGCTCTTTGTCGAGTTCGTTTCGAAGGACGACAGGCGAAGAAGGTATGACCTCGATCTGCTACACGAGATTCGCGCTAAGCAGGTGGTGCGTACGATCGTAGCTGTCGGGCAAATAGATGCGGCAAGTGATTACAGTCTTCATTGCGACGCTTTCGACGAACTCGAGGATGCATACCGTCCCGCAGTGGACATCATCTTCAGTCAGATGCTCGGCCTCTTCTCTTCTATCGAGCTTGGATTGAAGCCGGATTCTCCAAGTCCTGATGGACTCATTAGCCGCGTAGTTGAGAAATTCGCCATCTACGCCTGACGAGTGGAGCAGCAAATTCCGTTTAGCTTGAGGTATTTCCGTGTCTGACTATTTACAACAGTTTCTTCTTTCATCCAGAGGAAAGCAGGGCATTTACTCGGTATGTTCCGCGCACCCCTGGGTAATCCGGGCTGCGATGTGTCAGGCGAAAGAGGATGGAACACGTCTATTGCTGGAAGCGACTTCCAATCAGGTAAATCAGACTGGCGGCTACACGGGAATGACCCCCGCAATGTACCGTGACTACGTTTACGAGATTGCGGTCGAGTTGGGATTTGATACTGCACGCCTGATTCTGGGCGGTGACCATCTCGGACCAAATCCCTGGCAACATCTGGATGCGAAGACGGCCATGCAACAAGCGGCAAAAATGATCTGCATGTACGTCGAGGCCGGGTTTACTAAGGTCCATCTGGACGCAAGTATGCGCTGTGTCGACGATGGGGCGATCGTTTCGGATGTGGTTATGGCGCGCCGGGCCGCTGAACTCTGCAGTGCTGCGGAATTTACTCGTATACGTCTGGGTTTAGCACCGGTTGTGTATGTCATAGGAACTGAGGTTCCCTCGCCCGGTGGGGCAACCCATGCTCTGAATAAGCTTGAGGTTACTTCGTCCGAAGCAGCCGAGCAGACGATCGCGGTTCATTGGACGGCCTTTCACGATGCGGGCCTGGAGTCCGCCTGGGAACGCGTAATTGCGCTGGTGGTGCAGCCAGGTGTCGAGTTCGATCATGATTCCGTGGTCGACTACGATGCAGCGAAGGCCGCGCATTTACAGACATTTCTACAGCAGCATCACGAATTGGTGATGGAGGCGCACTCCAGCGACTACCAGCGCCCACAGGCCTACGCGGAGTTGATCCGCGATGGCTTTGCCATTTTGAAGGTTGGACCAGCATTGACGTTTGCTTTAAGGGAAACACTCTACGCGCTGGCAGCTATTGAACGCGAAGTAGTACCGGCAGACAAGCAATCTCATCTCACCGAGACAGTGGAATCAGTCATGCTGGCACATCCTGCCGATTGGCAAAAATACTACCGCGGGGATGCAGACCAGCAGCGACTGCTGCGCGTTTATAGTTACAGCGACCGCCTCCGCTACTACTGGAAGTTTTCCGAAATTGAGGCTTCCGTAACCCGACTCCTGCACAATCTGGAATTGACTGGCATTCCGGAGACACTGTTGAGCCAATACTGTCCACGCCAATACGATGAAGTGCGCGCTGGACAATTGAAGAATGATTCGAAGTCAATCATGATTTCAAATATCAGAATGGTACTCAGCAGTTATAGCGAAGCTTGCCGAGGACTTTTACCGGCCACGGGTTGAGGGCACTGACGCAGTGGAAAGCGCGCTGTTCTGCGTCCGGATCACATTATTAGCATGCAGAAATGCCTTAATTTGGGTTTGCATCTACGGCTGAACGACGGTGACTTCTGCGCATAAACCACGCTAGGATCAGCCCAACGCAGATCCAGAGAACGCCTAGGATCTGCGCGTTGCGGCTAAGATGAACCCAGATAAAAGCGCACACCAAAATTCCCAGTGCAGGGATGAGAAAAGGTAGCGTAACTTTTTCCTTCGACCGAAATTTATAGTGTACGAGTGCGGCAGCGTTGACTCCGATGAAAGCGATGAAAGCTCCAAAGTTAAGGAGTTCCGCCCCCTGCTCGTAGGTGAGAAGGAACGCTCCCGTCAGAGCGATTCCTCCTACTACTAGAACGTTGTTCAAGGGCACGTGATGCCTAGGATGGATTGCGCCGAAGAATCTGCTGGGTAGAGAGTCATTCCTCCCCATGCTGTACATGAGTCTGGATGCTCCGAATTGGGCCGCGATTGCCGATCCCAAGTTTGCGATCAGAAGGGTCGCGTTGAGCAACTGAAACAGAAACGTTCCGCCCACGCGTGCGGCTACATGTACGAAAGCCGTGTCGATCATGGCGGGAGGAAAGGGTTGAGTGGCTGGCCACGCAAGTTGGGCCACATAGACCTGGACCATGGACAATATGCCAATGATGAGGCAGGTGAAGACGGTGGCCAACAAGATGTTTCGTCGCGGATTTTCTACCTCTTCGGCCATGGTGGATATGCCGTCGAACCCGATGTAGGTAAGGACAGCGACTGAGGTTCCGCGAAAGACGGTCGATGTAGAGAAAGTTGCAGGATCGTAAAAGGGCCTTATCAGATCCTGAGTTGTGGGGTGCACCGTGGACAATATGTAGCGCACACCCTCGCCAAGGAAGAGAATGACAACCAAACTCATTGCGATGGACAAAATAGCGTTAACTCGACCAGATGTTTGAATGCCGCGCGTGTTGAGGTAGGTTGAAAGGATGGCAAAGCAGACAGCCCAGAAGGCATAGGGAACTCCTGGGACGACGTTACGAGCGGCCTGGCTGCACCAGATAATGCAGATTATTGGATTGAGAAGATAATCCATCAACATCGCCCAACCGACGACATAGCCGAGTTTGGGATTGAGTTCCTCGGACACATAGGTGAAAGCTGACCCGGCGCGGGGGTATACGCGGGCCATGCGACCGTAACTGATTGCAGTAAACAACATGGCCACCATTGCAATGAGGATCGTGGTGACTACATGTCCGCGGGCGATGTTGCTGACCACCCCGTAGATACCCATCGGAGCAGTGGGCTGGATGATGATGATTCCATAGACAATGAGGTGCCACAGCTTCAATGACCTCTGAAGCTGCGGCGCCTTGTGAGACTCTGTCCTTATCGGTAGTTCCACGGTTTCCGTCCACGATTGGAGCTTTTATTTACTTCTTATTTCCTTTTACATGAAAATCACCCGCGGCGGGGACTTATCTGCCTTACGAGGAGACGGAAGATGTTCGTAGTCGAACGATCAAAAGCCCGAAATTGAGCTCATATGCAATGGGAAGGTCGATCATAACGCAAGCTCAACTAAGTTTAGTGAATATTTCTAAAACGAAATGAAAGTGCATATAAAAACTAGATCAGGTGGTAAAGTCATTAGCAATAGGTTCAACAGCCTTCAGATAGACACACAGGCCCTTCTGCTGTCTTGGCTAAATTTTAAAGATTACCGTGGAAAATTGGGAGATAACTAGCGATGGATCGACGTCAGATGTTGTACACCACCGGTTTAGGTTTGATTGGGGGATCGGTTGCCCAAGGCGCAGCATTGCCCAAAGGGACCCAAGGTGCGGATCACCCGAAAGAGCTGAGCCTTGCGGATTATGAGCCCAAGAGCATGCTCCAGGTTCCGGTGACGCACATCGATCGTGCGCGTTATCCAGTAATCGATTTCCATACTCATATCTCAGTTTCAGCAAAGTCGGAAGCTGGGGTAGGGATGGTTCCCGAGCGACGGTACCTCGGAACTCCTGAGGAATTGCTCGCGGTTATGGACCGCAAAAACATTGTTTCGATGGTCAACCTTACCGGAGGTTATGCTGCAGGTCTTGCGCAGACGGTCGGAAGGTACGACAAGGCTTTTTCAGGTCGCTTCCATACTTTCGCGGAGCCCTCCTACTCACTATTTCTGACACCTGACTATCCAAAGCTTCAGGCCGAGGCTATCGAGCAGGCTCATCGGGACGGAGCCCGCGGCCTGAAGATACTCAAAACCTTGGGCCTGTATTTGAGAGAAAGTCTAACCTCAGGAAGTTTAGTAAAAATTGACGACCATCGCTTCGATTCAATGTGGGATACCTGCGGACAACTGAACATGCCGGTTGCAATCCATGTCTCGGATCCCGTTGCCTTTTTTACACCTACTGACCGTTACAACGAACGATTCGAAGAGCTTAACAATCATCCCGATTGGTCGTTCCATGGGCAGGACTTTCCGAGCAATGCAGAGTTGATCGAGGCGAGGAACCGGGTTATCTCCCGGCATCCGAAGACGCAGTTCGTTGCGCTTCATGTGGGCAACTTTTCGGAAAACCTAGCCAGTGTGTCAGACAATCTAGGTCGCTTCACGAACCTGCATGTGGATATTGCCGCTCGCATTGGCGAGTTGGGACGCCAGCCGCGAACGGCAAGAGCTTTCTTCGAAAAGCATCAAGACAGGATTTTGTTCGGGACTGACGCGACACCGCACGGAGACGAATTCCCGCAGCAGGTGTTCAACGACAAACTGTATGAAATTTACTATCGATTCCTTGAGACGAATGACGAGTATTTCGATTATGCTCCTGCAAAAACTCCACCCCAAGGGCGCTGGCAGATTTACGGAATTAACTTGCCCGATTCCATCTTGCGCAAGGTCTATTACGAGAACGCTGCACGCGAACTGCACATCACCATATGAACCGACTTACCTTGTTGGCGCATTTTTCACAGCAGAAAAGCATGCATCCATTTTTGAGGAGTTGATCAATGAATAGGTTTGCAGCGACATGCTTGTTTCTGGTTACCGGCGCCGCCTGTGCACAAAGTTCTGGGTCAGCACCTTTCAAAAGTGTCTACGCCGTTCAGGACGTTCCTTTGAACACGAATCCCGACTCATCATTCTGGCGAGCGGCGATGGCCATTTATATAGAGGTGGATATCAATGGCAAGCCTCTCCCAAGGTACCGAAGTGAGGTTCGTTCACGCTGGACGAGAGATAGCCTTTATTTGCTGTATTCCTGCCCGTACGAGGAACTGTACTTGAAGCCTAACCCTGATACCGTAGCGGAGACAAATGAGCTTTGGAAATGGGACGTTGCGGAACTTTTTATCGGTTCTGATTTTCACAATATCCGCCGTTACAAGGAGTTCGAAGCTTCGCCGCAAGGCGAATGGATTGACCTCGACATTAACCTTGCTCTACCGCATCATGAGGTGGGATGGACATGGAACTCCGGGTTCCATGTGGCGGCGCGGATCGATCCTAAATTGAAGGTCTGGTATGGTGCGATGAAAATCCCTTTCTCCGCGATAGACCAACGCCCGCCGGCAGATGGTAACGTCTTTCGAACTAACCTGTTCCGCAGCCAGGGCCCACCTCAGAGTCAGTTTTCGATTGCCTGGAAAGCCCCTATGAGCACCACCTTTCACACGCCCGAGCGCTTCGGACGGCTGGTGTTGGTCAAGGGAAAATAAACCATTCAAGACCGTGAGTTCGCCCCTTCCATAACAGCCCCGGCTGCGAAGAGCATACCCGCCCATTCGAAATCGTCACCCAATCTCCTTGATTAGCCAGAAAGAACAGGGAATGTGATGTATTGAGCAAACCCAATTGAGATCTGAAGAGTATTCCGCCACGATGCTTTTCTCTAAAGCAATGGAGCCCAATGGATTTCGGGGCGACATGCCGTCCGATAAGAATCCGCTGTGAAGGGTTCTTCAGCGCGGACAAAGATGTGAGGCAGTCCGAATATTAGGACTGCCTCACGGTTGAACACTAGTACCGCTAAAAGGTGAATCGACCCTTCAATCGAATAGTACGGTTACCGGCGACACCCTCTTGCGAAAAGCTCTGGTTCAACTTCCCAAAGTTGGGATTGATGTTGAAATTTCCTGACGTTGGATCGGTCGAGATCGGCAGCAAAGCCGGCTGCTTGCCCGGTGCTGGCGTCGACTGGTCGACCTCCAGGTTGAAGTCTCCTAGTTGAGCGAACGTTCCCCCCGCGGCATTTTCGTCGGGGGAGAGCATGGGGTGATTAAGAAGGTTGTCGATGTCGGCGCCTATCTGCAGGCCCATGCGATCGTTGATGTGGAAGTTTTTATGGATGCCGAGATTCACGCCGTAAGTTCCAGGCCCAATAAGAGCATTGCGCTTAACAGAGGCGGCGTTGGTGAATAGGTCGGCACCTATACTTGGCACGGTGAAGGCGTTGGGGTTCCACTGGAACCCTTTCGCCACTCCCTGCTGATAATTGCCAATCTTTGAAGGGCGAAAGGTACTGTTATCGAAGTTGCCAACGGCACCCACCGCTCCGGAGGCGATATTACCAGGCTCAATCGGATCGCAGTCATCGCATTGCCAATAGGGGGTAATGCCGATACCGGTCTTGGCGAACATGTTGAAGGACCCCTGCCATCCACCAATCACCGCATCTACCAGTTTGGAGGAAAACGATCCGAACCGCTGGTTACGTCCAAATGGAAGGTCGTAGATACCGTAGGCGACGAACCGGTGCCGCGAGGTAAAACTATCCGTGGTGTAGTCGCTATTAGGTTGGAAGGGGTTGTAAGCGCCGCCACCAAGGCTGTCCGAGCCATTGTCAATGCCAGACGACTTCTGATCCAGATAGGTGTAGGCGAGGCTGAACGTAAAGGAAGTTGCGTGCCGTTCGATTTGGGCCTGGAATGACGTTGTAGCGCTGTGGCCAAAGTTCTTGAAGCCGGTGACAAAGTCTCCGAGGAGCGGAAACTTGATCTTGGCATTATCAGCGTCCGAGTAGTTGCAGTCGCCGTTGTTGACCGGGTCGCAGGGAGTTACGCCGTCACCTGTCGAGGTTCCCAAGGGGGCGTTGCTGGGTGGGATCATGTCAAGATCAACACCGACGATCTGACCTGTCTGATGGGCTCCGATGTAGGAGAGCCTAGCGGTGAGGCGTTGAGGAAGCTCCTGCTCAAAGGTCGCATTCCACTGGTACATCCGAGGATTTTTTAGATCGACGGGCACGTAATTTGCGGATGGCGTGTTGCCAAAGCCCGAGACAACGCCGCCGGTAATGGGAGCTACACCGGTCGTCTCGCCACCGACTGGAAAGCCTCCAATGGGCGGCGCTCCCACACCATTTCGCTTCGTGACTGCCTGGCTAAAGGGATTGGTCGCGAGCGGATCACGGTAGATGTGTGCCGATGAGGTGGTGTAGTAAAGACCGAATCCGCCACGTATTACATTCTTGTCGGTGAGGCGGAAAGCAGCGCCGACGCGTGGACCTACGTCAGAGCGGTCAGGCCGAACCAGACCACGGCCGACGCCGAGACCGGAGTCCGCAGCGGTAACTATACCGAACGCCAGCAGTCCGGGCGAAAGATACGGGATTGCCTTAGTCGACGGAATTACGAATCGACCCAACTGGCCGGTACTGGCGTTGGAGTAGTTAGGATCGAAATTTGCAAGGAGGTCGTTCTTCTCCGTGTAAGGACCGAGTGTGTCGTAACGCATACCTAGGTTAAGGGTAAGCCTCGGGTTGACCCGGAAATCATCCTGAATGTAGTAGCCATTTTCCCAATTGAAGACATCCATCGCGGGGCGGGGGAGGCCGACGTAGGTCACAGATTTGGGTGCCAGGCCGAGGAGGAAGTTTCCAAATGGAGTGGTTCCGCTTCCCGCGTAGGACAAGCTGCCCAGAGGCTTTCCACGACTTGCAGCGAATCCATCTACCGCCTGATTTCGCACGAAGTCCGCACCAATTTTGATATTGTGCCGGCCCAGCGACCACGTGACAGTATCACCGAACGTAATGAGATTCTGGTTAAGATTGCGGTCGGAGCTGCGGCCTCCACTGCCGATTGGGGTGAAGCCGCTGCCGCCAAAGCTGATGGAGGGATTGCCGTGAACAGCGAGTTCTCCGGGGCCGACAACAGCGCCGTAAGCAGTGATATCCGCCGCTGAAAAACCAATGCCACTGAGGAAGCTCTGCACCGTGGTATTGCTGTGCGTATAAAAATTCTGCCGGTTGTAGCCGCCGCGAGCCTCATTCACCAAATGCTGTGAAAAAACGTGAGTATACGAAAGCGACATAGCGGAGTTGAGCCGATCGTTCTGTAGCAGCCCCAAGCCGGTATAGAACGATGACACGGGACTGGAGGCGGTATTTTGTGAAGAGCCGTGGTAGACACCGAAAAGACGGTTGCTATCATTAATGTCATGATCGATCCTGAAATCACCTAGATTTTGTCCATTCGATCCCTTTACCGAGGTGGAATAACTAGGTATTCGTCCATTTGCAGGATTGATTGGAGCACTTAAGCCGATTTGCGGATAGTAGAGACTGATCAACTTTGCGGTAACAGGATTCAAAAGGCGCTGCGGAATAACGATGAACTTTTTACCCAGGCCTCCCACCGTATTGGTCGCAATTTCCCCAGAGGTCAGCACAACACTGGAAGGTACGCTGGGCTTCGCCGAATCGCTGACCTGCGAAAAATCGCCTCCCCACAAACTAGGATGAGGTACGCCAGTTTGGTTGGAGATGGCGATCGGATTGACCGACCAATTGTGTTCGTAGGCGAGAAAGACCCAAGTGTGCTTCAGCGTGGCGACGGGACCGCCAAATGAGCCGCCCGCGTCAGTGACATTGAAACGCGACTTGGAGTATTTGGATAGAAATGGCGTGGGAGCAAAGGCGGCGAGGTTTGCTTTGTCTGCGAGTTTCCAGGCGCTCAGGGCAGAGTTGCTGTTGTTGTAGAAAAGCGAGCCATGATACTGGTCGCCGCCGCGCTTTGTGTTTACGCGAATGTTCGCAATGCCTGCATACTCAGCGCTGAAGCTGTTGGATAGAACGTTTAACTCGCCAACAGACTCGAGCGACGGTTGGCTTTGGGTGGCTTGTCCAAAAATGCCGCCGTTGGCGCGTTGACCATCTACGGAGAAGCTGGCGCCGTAACTCTGCCCCCCAATGAATTTGAACGTGCCGGGTTCTGCACCCTGGGTGATATTTGGATTGACGTAGAGGAACTGATAGACGTCACGGCTGTCACGGGGCAGTTCAATAACCGCCCTGGGTGCCAGCGTTTCACTTATTGTTTGATTCTCAGTGTTGATGGTCGGGGCCGCAGAGGTTACCACGACGCTCAAATCGGCGGAAGCATGCATGACCGCATTTGCGGCGACCGTTTCCGTGCCGGCGAGTGCGATTCCATTGATGACACTGGTACCGAAACCAGGTGCTCTGACAGTCGCTTTGTATAAGCCAGCTTGGAGCGCACTGGCTTCAAAGTCGCCGCGGGAATTGGTGGTGTAGTGAAAGACCGTGTTCGTTGCCTGGTCGGTAATGTCGACTTGCGCGTGGGCAATGACCGCCCCACTCGAGTCGGTGACGGTACCACGAATTGTGCCGAGGTCGGTTCCCTGCGCGAAAAGGCGCGCGGTGCTGGTTCCGAGTGTGAGGGTGACGGCGACAAGCAGCGACATGAGGCTTCGTGTGGTCATTTGTTGGTACCTCTTGTTTCCAAGTTTAATTAGCCGAATACATGGAGTAACACATCTAACGAACTTAAAGCAAACATTATGACAACATAAAGCAATAATACGCAACCAGTGATGAGATTGCGGGGGGGGTAAACACTGGAGTTGTTGGTTCGCCGTAATTTTTTTTCTAAATAGAAAGCCTTTAGCTAGACCGATTTGTACGTTTTTAAATACTGGTGGAAATGCCTACGATTGGCGATTAGGGCGGGTTTGTTGGTTTTGTGCCCACTCTGATGGGTAAATTCCACAAGGTGTATTCTTTGACGATAATTGAAACCACGGAAAAGAAACGAATTCACATGCGAAAGCAAAATATACGCACACAAATAGCAACCCGCGTTGCATTGGCAATTCTGATCTACACATTTACCTCTAAGGCACGAGCGAGTCAGTTCAGCGTGGTTGGCCCCGGCGGCGGCGGCGCAATGTTTAACGCGACCATCAGTCCACACGATGCCAGCGAAGTGCTGGTTTCTTGCGACATGACAGGCTCTTACATCACCCACGACGGCGGCAAATCGTGGCGAATGTTTAACCTGCGAGGCACAATCCAGTTCTTTGCTTTCGATCCATCGCGGCCGCGCGTTATCTATGCCGCCAACAAAGGTTTGTGGCGCAGTACCGACGACGGTGACTCCTGGAGGCTAGTCTGGCCAAAACCCTCCACGGTCCATGGGGTTCGCATGAACTCTGATCATGCCGACGAGGTCATCCTCTCCGATCCCAACCCAATGGGGGAGATCGTCGCAATGGCGATTGATCCTGCGAACTCGCACTCCCTGGTCGCGGGATCCATCAAGGATGGCAGGGCCGCTCTGTTTATCTCTACCGATGATGGCGACAGTTGGGCAAAGGCGACTGATCTGCCGGAGGCTCCGCGGAAGGTCTGGATCGATCCGTACTCCGACAAGAGTCATCGCGATCTTTACGTAGTTGGAAAGCAGGTCATCACGCTGCGACACCAGGGTGAGTGGCAGAATCGACCTGGGCCAAGGGGTATCGCCTTTACTGATATCAGCGCGGGGTTCTCGGCTGCTCAAGGAGCAGTCATCTATGCCACGTCAGAATCGGGAATATTTTTATCAAGAGATGGGGCGGCCACTTGGATTGCCTCGCCTCTACCTGGTAAGGGTGCCCGGGTACGTGCCATAGCGACCAGTTTGAACCACCCTGAATCGGCCTACGCTTCTTACAGCAACCTTGAAGTTGATGGGCATAAGTGGATGGGTGTAGCGCGAACTCGAGACGGTGGTAGAACCTGGACGCTCGTCTGGAAAGAGGACAAGACGTCTGCACCGAACGTCCACGATGCGTGGATTGCTGAGCAGTTGGGACCAGAATGGAGCGAAAATCCGCTGGGGCTTGGAGTTGCGGAGCAAGACCCAGATTTGTGCTACGGCACGGACTTTGGCCGCACGATGGTGACGGCTGATGGCGGAGCAAGTTGGCACTCAAGTTATTCGAAGAAGATTCCGGGGGGAGCATGGGCCAGTACTGGTCTCGATGTGACAAACGCCTACGGCTATCTAGTGGATCCATTCAATGCGAGTCGTCGTTTTATCCCAACGACGGACGTCGGCCTGTTTCGTAGCGAAGACCAAGGCCGCTCCTGGACTCGATCACTGACTGGGGTTCCGAAGCCATGGACCAACACAACATATTGGGTAACGTTCGATCCGGACATGCCAGGTAAGATGTGGGGCGTGATGAGCGGGACGCATGACCTACCCCGGCCAAAGATGTGGCGGAAGGTCTCGGTGTCGACGTACCAGGGTGGCGTCTGCGTAAGCTCAGATGGTGGGCGGACATGGAAAACTTCAAATGCCGGGATGCCAGAAACTGCCCCCACGCATATCCTGCTTGATCCTTCGAGCCCCGTGGGCAAGAGAACACTTTTGGTTGCCGCCATGGGGCGTGGTATCTACAAGAGTACAGACGATGGTGTCACATGGAGCTTGAAGAACGCTGGCATCTCCCAAAATGAGCCGCTTGCCTGGCGGCTTGCGCGCGCCGGAGATGGAGCCCTTTACGTAGTGATTGCCCGCCGTAGCGAGAACGGGAGCATTGGCACGAGCGGAGATGGAGCTATTTACAAATCTACAGACGGCGCGGAATCCTGGACGCCGGTGAACCTGCCAGCTGAGACTAATGGCCCGAATGGTCTGGCGATCGACCCCCATGATCCGAAGCGCCTGTACCTCGCGGCATGGGGCAGGGCGACCGGATTGAATGGAACTGGCGGGGGAATCTATGTTTCGTCCAACGGCGGCAAAAGCTGGAAAACAGTTCTCGACCGCGACCAACATATCTACGATGTAACCATCGATCCGCGAAACTCCAAAATTTTATACGCTGCAGGCTTTCAATCCTCGGCCTGGCGTTCGAGCGACGGTGGGGAACACTGGACCCGCATCCCCGGATTCAACTTCAAGTGGGCTCAAAGAGTGATGCCTGATTTGGAAGACCCGAAGATGGTTTACATCACTACCTTCGGCGGCGGGGTATGGCATGGATTATCCGCCGGCGATAGTGGTCATACCGACATTGCGACTCCCGAGATGCAGCTCGGTCATTGAAGAGAGTCGTGGTCAGGCACGGCTTCCACAACCCTGGATTTCGCAAAAACTAGTTAGCCCATAAGCCCGTCTTCTCTAAGCAATGAGCGTTAGGAAAAGCAAAAGAATTTGGGGACTCTATACATGTGAGCTTGCCCAAACGTAAGAATAAATAGTACTTTCGTTCTATACTGTTTCATAATGTTTTAGATCATTTGAACGGCGAATGTTGGAGTAAATATGACCATCAAAGCTTTTTGCGCGTCACCTCTAAACCTTGTGACGGGTCCCTGTTCTGAAGACGCAGAAACGAGGTCTGTAACGACATTTTCCGTTTATGTCGTTATGCTGATGGTCGTCTTGGCAATGGCATTTGGGTCAGTACCAGCACAAGTGAGGGTGTGGCAAGGCACGATGACGCTGCCAACCTATCAGGAAGGCAAGCCAGACCCCAATCCACCGTTCGATACTTATTCCACCACCCAATTCAGCTATCCCTACACGCTCCGTAAGGAGCTAACCGGGCAGAAGCAGGAACATGTCTGGCGAGCGGTATTCCTTGAGAACGAATATCTAAAGTGTACTGTGCTCCCCGACATCGGTGGACATCTGTATACGTGCATCGATAAGGTCAGCGGCCAGTCGATGTTTTACGCGAATCCGTCAATCAAGAAGGCGCAAATAGGCTATCGCGGGGCATGGGCTGCGTTCGGCATCGAGTTCAATTTTCCGGTCTCTCATAATTGGGTTTCCATGTCGCCTGTCGACTTCGCTTTCGCAACATCTGCTGACGGCAGTGCGTCGGTTTCGGTAGGCAATATCGATCGCGTATACGGTATGCAGTGGGGAGTTGAGTTGATTCTTCGGCCGGGTTCGACTCTGCTCGAAGAACGGGTGACACTTTACAACCGCAGTGATGTGCGCCATCGCTACTATTGGTGGAACAACGCCGGCATCCAGGTTTGGGATGATTCACATATTGAATACCCGATGAAGTTCGCCGCTTCGCACGGTTTTACTGAAGTGCGCCCTTGGCCTAATTCGTCAGATGGGAGCAACTCCAGCATCATCAAGGAGCAGCAAGATGGCCCGGTTTCATTTTTCGTGCACGGAAGCCGTGAGCCATTTATGGGCATATGGAATCCAAAGACACAAGCCGGAACAGTGCATTACGCCGAATACAGCGAATTACCCGCCAAAAAGATATGGTCCTGGGGAGCCGATACAGAAGGGCGAGGATGGCGTAAGGCTCTTTCTGATAATGACAGCGCTTACGTTGAGGTGCAGGCTGGCCTCTTTCGCAATCAGGAAACGTATGCTTTTCTTGATCCCGGCCAGACAATTCGATTCAGCGAATACTGGATGCCGGTGCGTGGTATCGGCGGCATCTCGCGTGCGAACAGAATAGGGGTTGTTTTCTTTCATGCGGCTGGTTCCAGCATATCTACAGCGCTGAATGTGAATGAACGTATTCCGGGTGCGCAAATTCGGTTACTTCTAGGCAAGCAGATTCTCTCAGATGAAACTATCAACCTGAGCCCAGAAAAAATGTGGTCCCACTCGGTGACGGTGGCAGACGCCGCAGCGAAAGTAACGTTTGAGCTGAGAGATAATAAGGGAAACATACTGTTGATCCACACCGACAGCAAGTATGATTGGGATCCGGAATCGACGGTCAAAGTTGGTCCTCAGGAGATATATGACACTCCCGCCGCAGAGAACAGAACGGAAAGTGACTGGCTTAAGCTTGGTACAGACCAAGAGTTGAACGGGAAGATCCTCTTGGCTTTGGAGACCTACAAAGCCGGGCTATCTAAGTATTCTGCAAGTTTGACTTTGCAAATGGCCGCAGGACGTTTGGCAGTGTCCCTGCAACGCTATTCAGAGGCAGAGGAATTCCTACAGGCAGTGCAAAAGCGAGATACGGCAAATGCTGAGATCGCCTACTACCTGGGAATCGCTGAGGACGGTCTTGGGCGGAGACGAGAAGCACAGACGGCTTACGAGATTGCTTATCGGCAGGCAGCATTTCACGGGAGGGCGGCAGCGCGAATTGGCGAACTTCTAGCGCGGCAAGGAAAACTTAGTTCCGCGCGCGTGTTCATGCAAGACGCGGCAGACGCTGATCCTTTAGATATTCGCACCGGCGAGCAACTGGAAGCCATCATTCGAGCAAATGGAGATACTGCTCAGGCCGATAAGCTTATGGGCCTTGATTTGAAAATAAACCCGCTGAGCGACTTCCTAAAAGAGGAAGCAGGCACACCGGATCTCTCTCATTTGTCCGCTGATCCATATCGTATTCTGAGAGTCGCCACTGAGTATATGGACCTTGGGTTATATCAAAAAGCTCTTACCGTGCTAGAGCCAACATATCCGCAAGCGCCACTGGATCAAAGCGAACCTGATTCGGTACTGCCGCAGAACAATCCGCTGGTTCACTACTACGCCGCGTATTGCAAGGCAGAGCTCGGTAAAGATGCGCCATCAAATTGGCAGGCCGCGGGACGGCTTTCGCCAAGTCTGGTGTTCCCGTCCTCGTCGATGGATCAAGTCGTGCTGGGTGCTGCAGTGGCGACTAACGATAGGGATGGTATAGCTCATTATTTACTTGGGACGTTGCTGTTTTCCAAGGGTCTTTACGACCTGGGACTGGAGCACTGGACTGCCGCAAAACACCTTAACCCAAAGTTACCGGTTCTTGACGCCGATATGGGCAAAGCGTGGCTAAGGATCAGGGGGGATTCGGAGCAGGCGCTAAAGTTTTTTCGGGAAGGTGCTGAAAACGATCCAGCCAATCCCGATATTTACGTGGGTCTCGATGAAGCGATGAGCCTCAGAAGCATTTCTGCGAAACAGCGCGCCGAGGCGCTTGGACGATATCCATCCTCAACTGCGGAAGCATCGCTCTCCATGATGCCAGCGAGCCTCGTGTATCAGCTTGCTCTGACCCGCGCTGAGGCAGGTCAGTACAAAGAGGCGTTGGGGATGTTCAAGGGTCGCTTCTTTCCGAGTGAAGAGGGCGGTGTCAGTGCCACACAGGTTCTTTTTGAAATAAAACTCATGGAGGCTGAGGCCGAAGCAACATCTGAAAAATGTTCAGATGCGATGCGGTTTCTTGCTGCCGACTACCCAGGTCTGGAGTTGAATGGTGCTGTTTCTCAAGCGCACGTGAGAATGGCTGCGATTGCAAGGGCATGCGGGCACCCCCAAATGTCCGAGCAACTTCTGTATAAGGCGTCCTCGAGCAAGAACAGGAGTGATGCCGCGTGGGCAGTCAAGGCGGAGACTTTGCTGGGCACCCCGGATGTTGTGCAACAACTGCAGAAGCTGCAATCATCGTTAATCACTGCGGAACGGCTAAAGGACACTAGCTCGTATACCGGGTGGTGGTGGTACAACATCGCAACAATCCAGACAGCGCTGCATCATGACCTTCAGGCCAGGGAAGCATTCACTCAGGTTTTTTTGCTTCCCGACAGCATGATGTCGCACCATCTGTCTCGGGCTGCTATGGCAACCACCGAAGGAATCAGATGAACCTGAGCAACAATCTCACAGAGCGCGAAGAGACATTCGGCTGGCAACCGGAAATAAATTTATGCCAGAATTGACTTGAGCAATGCCGTGCTTGTTCGCGCGAATCACCTCAGAGCGTAAGGGTACCCCAGGAGCAGCAGAATATACGGTTGCCAAATTACTTCCGGTAAGTTCGAGATCATAGCGACGATCTGCGCGTAGGCCGGCAATCCAGAGCGTATGACAGGGGAATGTCGGGAGTGTCACCTCGACGGTGTCAGACAACACGTCCTGAGCTGGAAATAGAACGGCAACACCGGCTTCTCCTGATACGGCGCAACCTGCGCCAGCAGTTTCTGATCCCTGAAGCAGTTCGACGTTTACACGACCGGTGCTTCCGCGATCGCCAATCTCAAACACATGGAGGAAGAAATCCTCCAATTGAGGATGAGCAGGTGATACCTCCACCCTCCACGACCCCGAAACTACATTGCGACGATTGGAACTCTCAATACTCTTGATATCGTTTCCATAGAATGTCTTCCACATGGCAAGCTCGACCGGGTCGTGTGGCAGAGAACTACCCTCCGCAGGCTCGAGTTCCCAATTACGGCCGCTTCCCCATGATCCCCCGTCCGCATCGCCGGGTGTCCAGAATTCATTGCCTGCACCTCCACGCCGCGATGTGATGTGGTCTTTCGGGAGCAGCGTGTGAACCAACAATTCTCCTTCCCCTTCGTGCAGGCGAAATCGTCCCGCTTTGCCGAACTTCTCCTCGCCATTGCCGGATAAAGTCCCGTTCCCGTCGATCCAAGGGATGTTTACGCCATGTAGAAGCCATGTCTTGCGGAACGCTGGATCTGTGCTAATGACTCGATCAAAGACGAGTAGGACATTCATTGCAGGCAGATAAAGCAATTGTCGGGTGAATAAGCGAAGCTTGTGAGGGGAATATGCGCGCGTAGCATCGCCGAGAGCGTAATGATAAGCGTTGTTCCCTTCTATACTGTCGACAGTTTTAAGCTGTCCGAGGTCCCAGAGATCACGCGTTTTCTCCCAATCATCCTGGCTGCGTAACGTATTCCAGAATCGTGAAGAATCCATACGTTGGCCGCCGTCATTTGCCGCTTGCAGTAAATCTTCCGACCAGAAAAAGTGCTCGCTCGGGTCAAATACCAACAGAGTGTTATGCGCAACCGTGCGTCGATAATAGTTCAGATAGTGAGGGCTCTCAGAGTTTGTATAGTCCGCACCGCTGTCGATAGCCAGGTGCCCGCGGTAGTAGATAGTGAAATGATTGCGGTCGAGATGCTGATGCTTTGCGAAGTATGGTCCGCAGTCGAACTCAATACGGGTAGCGTTTGCGCCCCACTCATCCCGGAAGACACATTGGTCCACTCCGGGAAAATATCGATGGTGCGGCAGTTCTCCTGAATCTGCCAAGGCAGGGTCACGCGGGGACACGTCGAGATCGTTCCACAGAAAATCGAGGATAGGTAAGGCCCAATTCTGTGCCATGAATCCACTGTCACGCAATAGCCACGCCGCATAGGGATTCTTGAACCGGTGGACGGAGTATCCCAGCGCGACCGTGTCCTGATCATCCAAAATTGGATATTCATTATCACCCTCGCGAGTGGGCGTGCCGTCCGGGAACAGCTTATAAAGATAGGTATCGGCAATGCTCCGATATACGCCAAAGCGAAGCGCGAAGTCGACACCTGTTGTAGTGCGCTGCAATTCCGCAAGCATCGTCAGCGGAAAATAGGTGATACGCATGTAGTCCATCGACTCGTGATAGCTGCCCATCGGGGAAACCAGATCGGAAACCTGCAAGATATTTTGGAAAGCTCGCAGTGCCTTTGCCCTTAGCTCCCTCATGTTCGCGTCCTCAGGTCGGTGTCTGGCAACCGCGCATAGCGCGAACGTCGTCAAGCCGAGAAATCGGGCCGTGTAGTTGTGATACGACGCTTGGTCGGGAAAATTCAAATCCGGAGTCGAGGCCATAGCGATGGCTCCATCAATTAATTGTTTTGATACACGATGCTTCAACGCTTCATCGAAGGCGGGATGCTCATAAAGCCAGTCAAACGCCAGAGCCCAGTTAGCATACGTCGGCCATACATGGGTACTCGGCGCCGGCAGGACTGAGGTTCGCATTTCGGCTAGTGACTTATGTCCAAGGTCTTTCTGACCGCTGACCAGCCATGAGAGCGCATCTCCGCCCATGTCCGCCGAAGGCCGACGTCCTGCGGCATAACGCATGCGAAGAATATCGAGACCACAAAATGGATCGTTTAGGGCTATTAGCATGGACGGTCCGCTTTTGGTTTGTGCAAAGGATGGACTTGAAAAGCCAAGAGTAGCGGTCGCCGCAAGCATTTGAGAAAACTGGCGGCGCGAAAGCCTTAAACTCGGAATTCGCGAACTCAATCGGAGTGGATCCATAATTTTTGCCGCCAATCTTGAGAACATTTTGGGGAGACCGAGCCGCCAACAGTGTGAGCCACTGGGAGGTAACAGCGGCCAGAGAAATCGATTTAAAAGGATTCAGTGCCACTCGGCGCCGTTGGCAGGCTCAAATCAACATTAGAAAGGATCGAGACCCATCGCATAAACGACCTACGCAATGGGTAAATGAGTTCTCAGCCCACTTATACTTTCGTTTAGCAATTATTGTACTGTAAATCGGTACTCCACGAAATAAAACGGAGGATCGAGTGGCCCCGACTATGCTAGACTCGCAACTTGGATGTCAAAGCCAATCATTACCGTGATGAGTGGAAAAAAGCTCTTTGAATCATTCTTCGACGACCGTCGGCGCAAGCGCCTCAGCTCAATTTCGAAATGGACCCTATTCCCTGCTTTGAAGTCTGATGCCGCCTCGATGGCTCGGATTGCTGGGAGCGATGCATTGATTACAACTTGGGACAGTCCCTTTCTCTCAGCTAAAACCATAAAGCAACTACCATCCGTGCGAATAATTGCTCACTGCGGCGGAGAGGTGAAAAAGCGATTCGATGCGGCTTTGTTTAGAAAACTTGTCATTGTGAACACCCCACTACCGATGGCGATGCCCACCGCAGAGTTGGGCGCCGCATTTCTCCTGTACGCTGCCCGCAACATAGACCACTATCGTGATGCGCTCCGCAAGAAATCTAACCAGATCTATCAAGATGTACACGTCGGCGGAGGAGTTACGGAATCGTTGCTCGGGCGAGAGGTAGGAATGGTTGGCTTTGGCCGTATCGGCCGTGCTCTCATCGAGTTGCTTCGCGGCTTCAACATCCACTGGAGAGTCTACGATCCATTTGCGTCCAGGGAAGTCTCCCCCGGCTTGCACGTTCAGTTCGACTCACTCACTGGCGTGCTCAGACGAAGTTCGCTGCTGGTCGTGACCGCCGCAGCGACTGAGAAGACCCGACATCTTCTCAACCAAGACCGATTTGCTCTGCTGCAGGATGGGTCAGTTGTGATCAATATAGCCAGGGGCAGCCTGATAGATCTGGCTGCTCTGACTCAAGAAGTAAAAAGTCGCCGTCTGCGATGCGCGCTCGACGTGAGCGATCCGGACGAACCTCTTCCTGCCAATCATCCGCTGCGAAGCTTGCCCGGTGCAATAATCACGCCGCATATTGGAGGTGGCGGCCAGCGCACTCGTAGCGAAATGGCCGACACAGCCATGGACGATCTGCAGCACTTCTTCAAGGACGAGACTGTACAAAATCGAGTCACCTGCAAAATGCTGGATCGGATGACGTAATGGATATCATTGCTGCGATTGCCTGCCGGCGAGTTTGTCGGAAGTGCAATCCCGTGCGGTTAAACCCACAAATGAGCGATTGCCTAGACGACCGTTACTTCGATGCCTTGATCCCGGATCGCTTTTACCTCATCCGCTCCGAGTGAGCTGTCTGTGATAACGTGATCAATCGCAGAAGTTCCGACAATCAGGGATAGGCTTCTTCGATTAAATTTGCTAGAGTCGCAAACCGCAACGACCTTTTCGGCTGCCTTGACCATCGCGCGATTCACACGTGCCTCAAGAATGTTTGGTGTCGTCAGGCCGATCTTGAAGTCGAACCCATCAACTCCAAGAAACACAATATCAGCGTGTATTTCCTTTAGTACATCCTCGGCCAGAGGACCCACAACCGACAACGAATTCTTGCGAAGTGTTCCCCCGAGCAGTATGACCTCAAAGTCGCTACGCGCCAGGTCCGCAGCGATGTTGAGTGCATTGGTTATAACGGTGAGACGCCGAAACGATAGGATGGACCGTGCGATTTCGGTTGTCGTCGTGCCAGAGTCGAGAATGATGCATTGCCCTTCGGACACCATGGCAGCCGCAGCCTTGGCAATCCTCATCTTCTCATCGTGATGAACTTCTTCCTTTTCCTTGATGGTTGGATCGGATAGAGCTCCTGAATGGGCCGGTAGTGCTCCTCCGTGTGTCCGCACGAGAAGATCTTTGGATTGCAAGTAATCAAGATCCTTACGTATCGTGATCCTGGATAGATCAAGACCGCTGGAAAGTTCATCTACCAGGACTCGGCCGTGCTTCTGAATTAGAGACAGAATGTATTGGCGCCTCTCTTCAATGAGCATCGGTGATTGAATCTTCGATTTCTTCATCTTCCCTCTCAATGCGAACAATGACCATCCGCATGAAGGGTGTTCCTATTCCCCCAATTTGGAGTCGAGCGCAGCTTCTCCCTTGTTGGTAGCATTAGCCGAAGTGTAGCAAACCTTCCAAAAGATAAGAAATAATCAGAAGACCTAATGGCAGAAGCACTAGATTGCTTTGCGCCATTTCGGATCATCCATTGCTTTTACCTCAATCGAAATAGATCCGTCTGAATTCACAGGTTGTTCGCATGCCCACGCTAAATGCTTCAGCACGGTGGGTCTCATCTCAATTTCCGCCGACAAATGAACTTTGCCCTTGAATCCCTCAGGTAGCAGAAAAGAGCTGAGTCTGAGACCCCCGGGGTGCGGATATCCCGGGTCAAGTGATCCTCGCAGTTTAAATCCACCTTCTGGACTCGCGATTTGTAGCCACAGCACACCTGGAACCGCCGCGACACCCCGATTCGAAATCGCAATCACCAACTCGGAGGTTCCGGAGCGTTTTCTCTGCCACACCCAGGAGGGCCGCAGCCGATAACCCATATTTGCCCTCAAACGTTCGAATCCCCTTGGGAACCGCTCGTTGTAATGGGCGAGATGCTCTGACTCCGTCCACAACGACCAGTAATTCGCTTTCAAATCCAGCACGTGGAGCATGTAATTTTCTAGCTCATTTACCCCCACTGCATCCATGGCTAGCTTGGATGCGTCGTACGAACGCAGATATCCATCTTCGACGATGGACGCCAGCCATGGCGGCCTGTTAGCCAATTCTTCGATTTGAATGGGCTCCTCTACAATGATGCTGTCGGAGCGAATCCAGGCACCGCCACGCACTGCAATCTCGATTGCTTCACGATTCCCAATATTGCTGATGTCCGGTTGTGTGTTCATCGCAAGCGGCACCTTCTTCCACGTCGTCAGCTGTATGTGAATAATCTCGTTCAGCGTACGCTGCGCCGTGGCAAAGTCTGGGAATGGGCTCGGGAACCCTCCAAAGTGCCCCTCTCCCCAAAATCCGACATGCATCATGTCCACCCACTCAATCAGCGGATCCCCGTCGAAACGCGCCGCCAGCAAGCGATTTAGTTCTGCCAGGGCTTTTTGATATTCGGGGTGATCGTAGCGCGGTTCAATCCAAGAGCCAGTAGCTCCCCCGGAGAAATCTTCAGTCCCGTGTTTTCCCATGGCACCGATCTTCACCATAGGGATACGTGAACGCAGAAATTCTGGAAGTGCAAGTTCCTTTGGTTGGAACTCTGTGTTGGAAGACTGAATACGGAAGGCGACGCGCAACCCGTGTCGTTTCGCCGCTGCCAACGTTAAATCCCACACAGGGTGCAGGTCCAGTTTGCCGGCCTGTTTCTGGACATTGCGCCAATCACAGCGGATGTAAAGCACATCGACAAAGGGCAGACTAGCCATCTTCTCAACATGCTCTTCCAACGTCTGCCGTCCTTCTCGTACGGCTACCGAAGGCCCACCTTCCTCCCATGTGTAACCGACTAGTCCAATGCCAGGATTGCGCAATGGTTTCTCCGATGGCGTGGTGAATAAGACCGTCTGCCAGCCCTCGTCTTGATCGATATCGAACGGCCCCTGATTCAGGCGCCCTCTCGAAGGAAATACAGAACCAAAGTCAAACCCCTGCCATAAATGATTTGTGGTCGAGTTGTCGGCGAGTGAGCGCAGCCCACTTACCAGCGGGACCATTGCAGCGGCCTTTAGCAGATCTCTGCGCTTCATCGACGACCTTCCTTATATGAGTTCGAAATTATTGTAGCGGTAATAGAGTTATTGAGAATCTAACGAAGCCTGAAGACAGAAGCAAAGTAGCATTCAACTCCTACGAATTGAACGAATGACCTTCGCCGCATTCTCCGGGTGATTTGTGCCTCAGTCTTGCATTCAATCGCTCGCAAATTCAACTAAGGTTCGGTACAAGTCGTAGTGGGTGGACAGGAAATCTTCCTTTACTGCTGGACCGAGTCCAGGTGACGAGCGGCCACCACTCTTGTCGCTCGGCTAGACCACAGACCAACCATCTAGAAGATGGCAATCCGGTCCGCCTCACGAAAGTCGAACTAGCGCACTTTCTGCAGTAACGCAGTACGATACGAAAGCAGTCTTCCAAGACAAGTTCGCTGTCCGCGAGGAGATAATCAAACGAGTTTCCGCCGTTTGACCAACCTTGTGCGGACCCTCCGTTATAGGACTGAGGAATGATTGGTGTGGCAATTGAGAACGACCCCGTGTGCATCAGGTTTGTTTGAAAGGTGTCCGTCATACTTTGATCTAAATTGAATGAAAAATAAGAGGTACTCGACACTGAGGAGTTTTTATTGGTGGCGTAAATCCGACGCCGATAGTAGAAGTTATAACTATTTCCACCGCCGGGGCTTGTATCGAACATCTGGTTCGCTCCGTCGACGGTATTGTTATAAAAGTAAAGATTGCCGCCGTGCATCGACATCTGGTTATCATGGTCTCCGCCATAATGGATTGCAGCCTGGCTGGTTGTATTAGTCATGATATTGCCGTAGTAAAAATTCTTCGCCATAGCTTCCTGATATGCAGCCAGGCGATTTGCTGGAATTGAGTCTTGCGCGCCAGCGGCGGAACCAGTGAAGGTGTAGGGACCGCCGGCACCAAGATACTGCTCAAACGTCACGTAGTTTGAAGCGCCCTGTACGTCGATCGGACCATCTATCTCGCGCACTGCCCCGTCGCCAAGGTAGTTGTATCGAAAAATCCCCTCAAGCCCCCGCCATTTAGAGTTTGAACCTTTAGCCTGCGTGTTGTAGTCGTCAATACGATTCTGCTGCAGGAGGAGTAAGAACGACTGCATGTAGGCTTGACGGTCCAGATAACTTCCGTTCGTGCCATTCCCGTGCAGCCAGTTACCCTCGATGGTGACGTATCGCGTGATCGCCGCATAGAGATTGGAGTTTGAGTTGTCAAACGTCCCAATGCCGTTCGAGCATGTGTCTACGTCATTTCCAGTGATGACGATATTGAGTCCAAGACGGATATTGGTACATGCAGATCCGTCAATCCATGCGACCTCCGCCCCGCCGCTTGGCGGAGTGTATTTGTAGGTCGGGTTCGCATAGCGTAAGTGCAATCCGGCGATGACGATGTGGGAGGGAGATGGATTCGTTGTTTGATAGTTGCTATAAACCCCGCCCGTTATGCTTGTGCTGATCAGGCCGTAGTCGGCTGAATACGGGCTTACCCACGAGGCTCCAACCGCTCCGTTGCCATCGACGATAGGAAGATTGCCCAATGAATCAGGCACACCACAGACAATGTTTGGCTGGGTGGAAGTTCCTTGCGTCGAGATCTGTGCATACTCGTGATAAACAGTGGGGTTAGTCCCCGTCTTGTCCTCGTTGTGCAAGAGCAGCATCGATCCAGCAGGCCAGGTATTCATCGGCACCGCACGAATCGTAGTTGTGGTTTGCGATGGACCTACGTTATAGAACATTCCCGACAGCGCGGCATCGACCTCGCAAGGGAATGGCTTTGTCTGATTCGGAGTTGCCTGATAAGCAAGCACGGTACTTGCAACATAGATAATTGCGATAGCAGTCTTGGCTGGATTTGCATGACTCGCATATTGGAGGATATACCGTCCTGAGACCGAACCAGAAGTGAACACGACATCGCGGAAGGTGGTGTCAGAGATCGTCCCATCGCCTTCCGATGGTTGGCCGATGATGCTCCACGTGCCTGTTTCATCGGTATTTCCCATCACCCAAGATTGCAAATCTTGTTGCTGGCCACCTTTATAGATTTGCGTGTAGAACGGTTCGACGTGCACTTCGTTGGTGTTGCCGCACACATTGAAGGGAATATCGGCAAATTTGCTCGGATCATCGACTGATTGAGCATGGATCGTAACACTGGCGGTCGAAGTTACGGTATAGGGTCCCGCACCGTTGATCGAACATGTTCCACCCACTGCGCCGATCGTTACCGTCACTAAAGGAATTGAGTTGGTCGAGCGATCTAGAGTCGCGGTCGCCCCGCCGACAGATGCTCCAACGGTCCAGTTAATCAGGTTCCCTGTGCCCCCTGCGATATTGACGCTGATCTGCCGAATCGAGCCCGGCAACACCTGAAAGCCATATTGAGGCACGTTAGCGGCGACGGTTACCGCTGATGCAAATGGTGTGACCATCAAAAGAATGAAACAGCAGCGTAAAAAGAGCGCATTAGACAGGCGGGTTTCAACTGAGACCAGTTCGCGCTGCGTCGATGTCATACTTTGTCCTCGGAATTCCGACCGCCAAGCCCTGGCCGACGAAAACACGATTACATCAATTGGAAGGACCGTACATCATCCTCAAGTCTATTTGCAATACTTTTATTACGTTTTATGTGCATTTATGATTAAATTACCTTATTTCTCTGGCAAAACAGTTTAAAACAACAAAATAAGCTTTCCCGTCCCCCACGCAGCTGGATATCTTACGGAGGCAGTAAGATCGGCTGGTCCGAACTGTGACCTGTCAAGCTCCCGCGGGAAAATCGGTAGGACCGCTGCGAACCTGCAGTGGGGATCACCGCGCTAGTACTTCACTAGCAACCGCAATGCGTTTTCGCGATAGATTTTTAGCAATACGTCATCAGGCAGATACAGACCACATACGTTCCAGCGTCCTTGTTTTGAAGCGTGACTTGGATATTTGAAGTACTCATCGGCCGTCTCCAGAAAGCGATAATAGAGGCCGTACATGCTTTCTTCGTGCAATAGGTCTGTGCCGAAGACGATGCGGTCAGAGTAGCGCAGAAAGGGCTGCCGCGCGGTGTAGGGCTGACGTCGGAGCTCGCTGGTTCGTGCGAAGATATCCACGAAGACGTTCGGAAAAGCCTCTAGCATGCGAGAAGCGAAAGCCAAATCTTCAGCGCATTCCCCGATGTGGCTCCGACAAAACGAGTCTCAGGGTGGCGAGCGAAGACAAAGTTGCGCTGTTCCATCAGGTCACACTTGGAATAGACAGAACCTGCATAGGCCCAGTCAGGATGAGCCGAAAGCTCTTCGTGGCGTTCGTTAAAGCGATCAATAGGCTCGAGGAACGCGAAGGGATCAGCAGTGTGAAACATAATCGGGATCCCAAGCTCGCAAGCTTTGTCGAAGACGGGATCGAGGCGCTCATCATCAATACGAAGGATACGTCAGTCGCTTCGCGGACCTAAAGGCCGAAAACCTTCCAACGTTTAAATCCACCGGCACCGCGCTCGACGAGCGACTCCAGATAGTCGGCCACGCGTACGAAGAATCCCGATTCAGTGACACCATTTCAGCCCATCCACCCGATCGTGCTCAAGCGCTCCTTCGAAGCTGTTGCATAACGATTGAGCACATCGTAGGCAGGCTGGCCGACGCGCATTGTAATGTTGACAACGTGCTCGACGCCGCATCGGCCCATCACTTTTAGGACCTCAGGGGGTTGGAGGGAGTCGAAATGATTGTGATAGTCGACGACCGGGAACTTTGGTCTCGAGACGACGTGAACCGGAAGCTTCAGCATGGAGCGAGGTTCATACTGGCTGATTGGCAGGTCCACGTCCACCTTCGCCGTGACCATGTCAACAAACACATCGTCAGTAGAGCTCATGGCGTTTCGTTTGCTGTCTTCGAAGATGGGTAAACATACTCTCGAGATCTCCAAATCCCCTGCGTGCAACGACAAGGGTGATGAAGAAGAAAGAGACTCTCGCGACGATAAGACAACAGCCCATGCGTTCAAGTGAGGCCTCTGATTCAAATTTGTAGCCGAAAATTCTACGGTTACTCCATTGAAGCCCGCCACGCCTATTTTCGCATTTACGTTTTTTCTTCGACTAACGTGCTCGAACTGCGCGCCCCGTGTGTGACTTACAGGCGGGTTACTGTTGCCTCCACCAATTGACGAAGTACGGTAGTGCGATCTCCGGCACGGCGAGTTCCGGATGCCACAACTTCTCCCACTCGAAGGAGACGCATTGGACGGTAGGCATCAGTCGGAGGGCCGCAATGAGTTCAGATAGGGGAAAGGTGCCCTGCCCGGGTAGAACGTAATTGACGCTTGAATCCGTTCGGATTGTGTCCTTGATATGAACATGTTGAACCCTCTGGGCGAGATGCGGTGGGAGAAGTGCGAAGCTACCACTTTCAACGAACTGGTTGATGGGATCCCATACAAGACCAATGGACGGCCGGTCAGCTTTTTGAAGGATTGACGTAAGTGCGTTTGCGCTAGTGAAGTCACCGTGGGTTTCCAGCCAGACCGAAACTCCAGTCCCGGCGAGACGGTCTGTCAGCGTGCTCAGTCCCTCTGCGATCCAGTTGACGGTTTCATCGTGGGTGACGCCTGGCTGGATGCGATCACCGAAGACACGAATCGCGGGGGCGCCCAGCGCGGATGCAAGTTCCGCCATGCGTACAGTGCTGTCGATGGCGAGGGAACGAAGATAAGCGTCAGGTGTGTGAAAAGTACAACTGGTGCCAATGACGACGATGGCGATGGCCTGATCCTGAAGTTGCCTGCGAATCTCCGGCAAGCGTTCGGACGAGAAGGCAGCAAGTTTGTCGAGCTCAAGCTGACCTTCGACGGAGCGCAATTCGATGCCATCGTAGCCGAACGCCAAGGCAGCTGCAATCATCTGCGGAAGGGTCCAATCGGGGCAGGCTAAAGTTGAGAAGGCAATCATAAAGTCCTATCTGTCCGAACAACAACAGGATATCATCTCTATTTGTCGTTTTATTTCGTTTACTGTTGCAAGTTTACCTGAATACAATTTATCGTTACCCCACGGAAAGATAACGACCTCATGCGCTCTGCAAACACCACTGATTACGTGGTCATCCTGATCTATCTCGCGCTGATGATGCTTGTCGGTCTGTATGTGGTCCGTTTCAACAAAGGATCGTCCGAATACTTCCGCGGAGGGAACCGTGTGCCCTGGTTGGTCGCGGGCCTAAGCTCGTTCATGTCGGGTTTTAGCGCATGGACGTTTACCGGCGCGGCTGGAGTTGCATACCGCTTTGGCATAGCGGCCATCGGGTTGTATGTCGGTAATGCCCTCAGCTTCTTGCTGGGTTATTTTATATTCGCGACGCTTTGGAGGCGCAGTCGGGTGACGACCGTAATGGAGTACCTCTCGGCAAGGTACGGCCTTTTCACACACCAGACCTTCTCCTGGGCGATGATCATCTTTCAGCTTTTCACGAGCGCGAGCATGCTTTACGGGTTGAGCCTCTTCGTCGCGACTGCATGCAGTTTCCCGGTGACTGCGACCATCCTGATCGCAGGTGGCATCATTCTGTTCTATTGCGTGATTGGAGGCCTTTGGGCGGTAGTGGTGGCCGACTTTTTACAGGCTTCCATTCTGCTTCCCTTTTGCATTGTCCTGGGGTTTGCTTCGCTGATCAAGGTCGGGGGGTTCGCTTCTATGTGGCACCATTTACCACCTGAAATGAAGACGATCCACTGGACTGGCGACTTTGGCTTGATGTACCTGGGATGTTGGGCCATTATGGTTTCATTTGGGTACAACACAAGTGCGATGGCGCAACGCTACTTCAGCGTTGAAAATGAGAGTGCCGCAAAGAAGATTTCGCTCCTATGCTTCGGTCTTTTCCTGTTGGGCGGAGCGGTATGGTTCCTTCCGCCAATGGCGATGCGCATCGTCTACCCGGACCTGCATGCGCTCTACCCGGCAATGGCCAATCCGAGCGAGGCGTCGTATGTTGTCGCCAGTCTGACCTTTCTGCCTCACGGCTTGATCGGCATCATGCTGGCTTCGATGTTCAGCTCGACAATGGCTAACCTCTCTGCAAATTTTAATCTCAAGGCGGCAATCCTCTCGAAGGACATCTATCAGAAGCTATTTAGACCAGCCGCAAGTGAGCACGAGTTATTGCTGATCGGCGGTTTAATGACGGTACTGGTTGGTGGAGCAACCGTCATTCTAGCGGCGATTATGGCTGCTCGGGGCGAGAGCATATTCCATGTGATGCTGGTTTTCAATACGCTGATCTCGGTGTCGTATGGCCCACCGGCTCTATTGGGCCTGGCATTTCGACGGACTCCTTGGTGGTCTGGCCTAGCGTCATTCGCGACCGGCCTCACGCTTGGGATGCTGGGCGACTTTGTTTACCACTGGACATTCGTGCAGCAAATTCTGTACGTCGTACCACCTTCCTTTGCGGTCTTTTTTCTGAGCAGAGTGTTCGATCGCAAGGAATGGCCCGAGCGCACGGAATTGTTCCTGCGACTCAACACGCCCGTCGACCCGAAGGAGCTGGAAGAAACGCCAGATCATAGCGCGCCCATCTTCCGATTCCTCAGCAGGACAGTAGGAGGCATTGGGCTTGCCTCCTTACTACTGCTAATGCACACGCCTGCCAGCGAACGCGGTATGGTACTGGCCTTCAGCGGCATTACACTCGCCGTAGCGGTCTCCCTCGCGTATCTGAGCCCGAATGCCTCCGATACCGCATGATCCGCGTCGTTGCAATGGTTGTCGCGGCTGACGCTGCTTCGGGTGTTTTCCAAGTCAGGCCACCACCGCAAAGCGCACTTCCTTTTCCTTGTCAGAGGAAACGTCTTTGCGATCTCGTACTCCCCATGCCTAAGGCAGCCCTTTTCGCCTGAGTCGCATGGGTCTGCCTCTGACTTATTTCTCCGTATGCTCCCCAACCACCGTAACTTCGATGCCGATCTCACGCATTGCACGGAGATTTTCGGGCGTGACCTTAGAGTCCGTGATGACTTGATCGATGGCTGTCGCCTTGACGATAAGTGAGAGACTGCGGCGCCCGAACTTGCTGGAATCACAAACAGCGACAACTTTTTCTGCAGCCGCAACCATGGCACGGTTGACGCGCGCCTCAAGTAGATTCGGGGTGGTTAAACCGGTCTTGACATCGAATCCATCTACACCAAGAAAGACGATGTCGGCATGTATCTCCCGAAGAACGTCTTCGGAGAGCGGACCCACGACAGAAAGAGAGTTCTTGCGTAGTGTGCCACCGACCAGAATCACTTCGAAGTCGCTACTGGCGAGCTCGGCGGCGACGTTGAGAGCGTTGGTGATAATAGTAAGCTTTCGGAAAGCGAGCAGAGAGCGTGCGATCTCCGATGTCGTCGTGCCAGAATCCAGGATGATACACTGACCCTCTTGCACAAGAGCGGCGGCGGCATGAGCTATGCCCACCTTTTCTTGATGGTGAAGGTCTTCCTTTTCGCGAAGGGTAGGGTCTAAGAGTGAGCCGGATTGGATAGGCAGCGCGCCCCCGTGGGAGCGTATAAGCATCTTTCTGGACTCGAGGTAGTCAAGGTCATGGCGGATCGTGATCTTCGAGAGTTGTAAATGCTCTGCAAGCTCATCGACCAGCACGCGGCCCTGCGTCTGAATCAAAGAGAGGATATGCTGCCGACGCTCTTCAATGAGCATGGGCGCCTTTTTGCGCGTCTTCTTTACCCAACCGGACAATTCAACTCCTTGCGATCAACTACGCATGCTTCACCAGAAACTATATCGAACAGTCACCATCGCTGCTTGATATGGGGTTGCAGCCGTTGCTTTTCCTCCTTTGAAGCGAAGAGGGGGAGACATCTGCGGCGTAGCAGATCAGGCCACCGGAAGCCGGTTGCCAGGGCTTACACACTTTCCGGAACGAGGAAGCGAAACTAGCGGAGACGCTGTCGCCCATTTATCTCCTCTTCGCCTTCTAAATAGATCGCAAAACGAAAGTAAAAGACGTATCATAGAGTCGCATGTAGGTGAAAGATTCCTCGCCGTCAAGGCGGTACAACGAAAGGAAACGTACGATTCCTGTCCGATTTGCACATATAGGAGCTGGGGCCTGGAGCCGGTATGCGCATGCACCCGTGCTCGCGCGTCTGCGAGACCAGGGTCGAGTTTCCCTTGAATTGATTTGCGATCTCGATAAACAGCGTGCTGCCGATCTGCAGCGGGATTTCGGATATGCACGTACGGCAAGTGACGTGATGTCCGGGCTGGCTGACGCAAGGCCGGATGCAATCGTGTGTACAGTTCATCCTGCAGCGACCGCAAAGCTCGTTCTCGAACTGCTTCCTCTCGGAATCCCATTGCTAATCGAAAAGCCCCCGGGCGTCAATTCGATAGAAGCTGAACTTCTGGTGAAGGCGGCCGCCTTGAGTGGGACTAGACAAATTGTCGCGTTCAATCGCCGTTTCGTCGGCTCGATGCGTAAACTTCGACAATTTGCGACGGATAGAAAAGTAAGCTATTTGAAATGCGAGATGCTGCGAACCGGCCGACTTGAGGCACAGTTTGCGCGTGAGACGGGTATCCATTCGATCGACGCGGCGCGCTTCCTGCTTGGCGATCCAGTGAGGATGGAGACCTTGGCTGTGCCTCACGGGAGCGACGCACAGGGAGAGCAGATTCATGACTATCTGATACGGCTGGAATTCGGCGAGGGTATTGTCGCCGACCTCACTATGTTCTTGGATAGCGGTCGTCGACTGGAGCGCTACACACTTTTTGCCTATGGTGCTACCGCAAGCGCCACCATGTCTCCACCCTATGGGATGGCGGAAGAAAATACGGGCTTCCAGGTATCAGAGAATGAGAAGTCAATATTTTCGATCGGTACAGTTGGAGATGTGCTTGTGGATGGAGGATTCGTCGGAGAGTACGAGGCGTTTCTGGACGTTATTGAGGGTGATATCGCAACAACTTGCGACCTGCGAGACGCGGCGCGCTCTGTCCGGCTCGCCGAATTGGTGGCCATGAAATATACGGGTCCAATCAGCTGGTGAATCCAATATGAGCATGGCCTATGGGTAGCGCATGCCACCGTTCGCCAGAACGCCCGTCGCGGGTGAAACCTACGCCCGACACTTCAGCACCCAGGAAGTCGATCTCGCCCTCAGCGGTACTGCACTGCTCAATCTCCAGAAGGAGAGGTATTCCTGACGGCTTGTGCCGACTTAAGCAGACAGTTTGACGAAGCACACGCATATAAGAGCGACGACCACGGTTTTGGTAGCAATGGCCATGGTATTTTCTCCCTGGTCTCGTGATACTTCATCGGTTTCACACCAGGGAGACCCTGTTTCGTATGCCTCCCCACATGTAGAGATATGCATCCTGATTTTTTCGATTTCATCTCGCTATAAGGCGTCACAGTCGTGGCACGGTTAGCCCGCCGTCGACGGCTAGCACAGACCCAGTCGAGTACGGCAGATCCCCGCGGACCAGCGTCGCAACTACGCGGCCAACATCGTCAGGAGTGCCCCAGCGGCCGTCAAGCAGCAAACCGTTCTGGATGAGTGCGTCATATTTGGCGTGAACCCCGGAAGTCATGTCGCTGGCGATGATCCCGGGGCGCACCTCATAGCAGTCAATTCCATACTCCGCAAGGCGAACCGCCCACAAACGAGTCGCCATCGCCACACCCGCCTTCGAGATGCAGTAATCGGCGCGGTTGACGCTGGCGACGGTAGCCGAGATAGAGCCTATATTGACAATGCAACTACGCTGAATGGGTGATTTCTTCCGCAACTCAACCATCCAGCACGCAGCAGCCTGGGTGAGGAAAAATGGTCCTTTCAAGTTGGTGGCCAACAGCTTATCGAAACCAGCTTCATTCGCCTCAAGCATGTCGACGCGGACTTCGGGAGCAATGCCTGCGTTGTTCACCAGCACATCGAGTCGTCCAAAAGTGGAGCGGGCAAACTCAAGCAGCAAATCGCGATCGCGGGCAATCGTTACATCAGCCGCGACGTACTCAACGCGGATGTCTGGCTGGCGAAGCGAAGCGACAACATTCTTGACTTGATCGAGCGAACGCCTTCCGCTGAGAAGGAGATCGTACCCCTCCTTGGCTAGACAGCAAGCGATGCCAAGCCCGATCCCACGGGTGCCGCCGGTGATCAAAGCAACTCTGCGAGGGACACTCATCGGGCTGCCACTGTGTCAACGGAGAAAAAAGTGTAATACCGGTCTTCTGTCAAGCGGCGAACGAGAAGCGCGAGCTCCAGAAGATGGTAGTCCCCCCACATACTAGACTCTCCATACGGTATGCTGCTGGCCGGCGGGACGTAGTCCCAACCATTTGGCCGGTGGTAAATACTATGCAGTAGAAGCCCTTCGACACCACTGGCAGTGGCGAGATAGGGCTCGCTAAAAAGACGTTTTGCTACGCCTAGGCCGGCCTGAGTGTACAGGTCGCCTGAGGCTCCAAGAACATGCCCTAGACGAAGCAGACCCTGTGCCGCAATAGCGCTGGCCGACGCATCAACAGGCTCAAACTCGTTCATCGGTTCGGCATCGCGGTCGCGCCAGTCGCCAAGTTCGTGCAGCCGAGGAGCGCCCGTATCCCAGTAGCAAATCCCATCCCGCGCACTGGCTTTATTGATATAAAAGTCACAGGTAGCAATAGCGGCTTCGCGCATCATCTCGATCGCCGAATCCAGGGGTTTAGGATGTGTTGGAACAAGCACATTCAGAAACTCAAGTTGCTCGGCAAAACCAAGCATTGCCCATGCCAAACCCCGAGTCCAGGTGCTGAACGGTGAATATCCCTGCTGCGAAGAAGGGCATCGATATGAACTACCCACCGTGTTGAAGATGCTCTCGTGTGCGGTCCTTCCTCGGAATTCTTTAGTGTCGTATACATCCCGACCCTCACCAAAAAAAATATTAAACTTCGACGTAGTGCGCGCGTGGGCAAGCAGTCGCTCCAGCAGGTCAAAGCGTTCGTCCTGCTCACCAAAGAGTTCATGGCCAAGTTGATGCGAGAGACCAAGAACACGAAGGGAACGAATTGTATCAATGAAGAGCGACTGCGGCCCATTAAAGGAATAGATGTAGCCATCACCGTTGCCGATGTCTCTCCAGCGTGAGGCCTGAACGGCACCGCTTACGCGGATGGCTATGTCGCAAGCTTCAAGATGGACAGCGTAGCGGTCGGCGGCGTGCTCTAGGATGAGGCGGCGCAGTTGACCAAAAGTAGAAACTGTATTGAAGCCATGATCGTGAACTCCGGTGTGGGTGAGATGGGATGGCATCACGCGAAGCGTACTCTCCACCGCGAAGCGCAATAGTTCCGGTTCACCACTCGACTCGAAGCAGAGAAAAGCGTTGCCGAACTGAAAACCCTGCGTCCACTGCGTCCAGCTCCGTGCTGTGTACTGTCCGCGAATGGTAACGACCGGTGCACCATCCTGCGGGCGCCATCGCCTCGCAAGCGCGAGTGTCTTTTCGCTACCAAGCTCGCATACTCGACGAGCCAACTGGAGCAAGTCTTTCGGTGAGAGGACTTCGACAACGTTCATTGATTCCTTTCTGAATCACACATAAGCAGCAAAAGAAGCAATCACCTTCTGCATCACTTCGTCGCTCGGCATATTCCATAGAGATTGATTGAAAATCTCAACTTCAATCGGACCCTCGTACCCCGTGTCGTCTACCATCTGGCGAATCCGTGGAATTTCTATAACCCCTTCACCCATGAGGCCACGACCCATCAAAACGTCGGGCAAAGGAACAAGCCAATCGCAGACATGAAAACCTGCTACCCGTGTAGTGCAACGCGCAATGGCGGCTTCTAGTGCTGGATCCCACCAAATGTGGAAGGTGTCCAGAATGATACCCAATGCCGTGGGATCGTAAGGTGTAGCGAGTGCGAGTGCGTGGTCGATCGTATTCAAAACAGAACGATCCCCGGCATACATCGGATGAAGTGGTTCAAGCGCCAGGCGGACCCCCGCAGTCTGGGCGTACGGGACGATTCGCGCTAGACCATCTACAACCATCTGCCGTGCGTCGGGCAACGGAACAGATGGGTCCGCGCCGACGACCAGCACGAGTGAGTCTGCCTCAAGCGCCGCGGCCTGGTCGATGGCGCGAAAGTTATCGTTTATTCGGGCTTCGCGCCCATTGGCGGAAGGATCAGGGAACATCCCACCACGACAGACACTCGAGACGTTTATCCCCGAATCTTTGATAAGCTGCGCTGCGGCGAACGTGCCTACCTCTTCGATGCGGTGGCGCCAGAGACCAATGTTCAATACGCCGTGCCGCGCGCAACTATCAACCGCCTGCGGCAGGGTAAGATTCGCAACTGTCATCTGGTTCAGGCTGAGCCGGTTTTTGATTGCCATGCTTGACCACTTCCCCACACGCCTAACTCCTGAAAATATATCCGCCACCTATGTCTATTCGAGAAGGCTCGGTACATCGATCCAGCGTCGCTCGCTCCAACTTTGGAGACCAGCTACAGCCAACTGCACTCCACGTGCACCATCGACAAACGAGTGCGGAAAGGGCTCATCCAGTGCCACATGTCTTAAAAACAACTCCCACTGCGCGCGAAAGCCGTTCGCAAATTTGCCGTTATCGGGAACATCCTGCCATTGGGCGCGAAAGTCGACAGTGTTGGGAATATCAGGGTTCCAAGTCGGACGTGGCGTGTTGATACGGTGCTGCACCTTGCATTCATGCAAACCGGCAACCGCGCTTCCGTCCGTACCGTCAACTTGAATTGTGAAGAGTTCATCTCGGTAGACGCGCGTAGTCCACGAGCTGTTGATCTGTGCCACAATGCCGCCCTCAAGCTCGAAAATTCCATAGGCTGAGTCATCGGCAGTACATGCGTAATCTTTCCCGCGCTCGTCGAATCGGTGCGGGATATGCGTCGCCCCAGTGCACGAGACGGCCGTCACGCGACCAAAAAGATGATCGAGTACGTAGCGCCAATGGGCAAACATGTCGAGAATGATGCCGCCGTCCTCCTCCTTGCGGTAGTTCCATGAGGGGCGTTGCGCGAGTTGCCAATCCCCTTCGAATACCCAATACCCAAAATCGCAACGCACCGAAAGTATTCGGCCGAAGAAGCCGGAGTCGATCGTCCGCTTGAGTTTGAGCAAACCTGGCAGAAAAAGCTTGTCCTGAACGACGCCCTGTTTGACACCCGCCTTATCAGCGAGCTTCGCCAAACGGAGCGCGCCGTCGACGCTAACGGCGAGAGGCTTCTCGCAATAGACATGTTTGCCGGCCTCAATCGCCGCAGTGACCGCCTCTTCGCGTCGAGAAGTTACCTGGGAGTCAAAGTAAATCGCGTCATCTGGATTCGCAAGACATTCTTCGAGATTCATACTCCAGCGGTTGATGCCATGCCTCTTCGCAATCTCCTCGAGTTTGTAAGCACTGCGCCCCACCAGGATGGGATCAGGCAAGAGGCGTCTGCCGTCTGGAAGGAGAAGTCCGCCTTCGTCCCGAATCGCCAGAATGGATCGGATAAGGTGCTGGTTCAGCCCCATGCGCCCGGTGACGCCATTCATGATAATGCCTATTCTTTCCTGTCGCATTTACTCGCTCCTAATTTCTTGCTGCTAGTTCGATGTCGCACAACAGACCGTTGTCGTGGCAGTTTCGTGATCGGCCGGGGTCGTACCGCGGACCCGACCAGAAGTCCAACCGCCGCCATTGCAAATGCTACGAATCCGGTAACGCTCTCACTCAGGTGCATGAAGAAGCAGGGTACGATCGCCCCAGCCGCGCCGCCGATCATTGCCAGATAGCCACCCAGCACGGAGGATCGTCTCCAGTACAACCCGCCAACTACACACACAAGCGCTCCAGCGAGAAAGATAGTTCCTAACTTTTTGCCGGAACACTGGATACCAGCACTTGGGACCGCACGACACAATCGCTCGCGTAGGAAGTCCCTCCGCATTGCGTCGTTTAACCAGCCCCACCAGTTCCTCAAACATCAACTCAGCCACCAGCTCTGAGCTGCCAACGATTCGCAGGGGTACCTTACGATCTGGATGGCTTTCCAAAACTTTTGCCAACACGCGGCACCATCGTAATAGATCACTTCGGCGAACAGTGCTCATCGGCATTTGTCTCCTGTCAAAACGAATTGCTGTCACATTCTCCTTCAGGATAACAAAATGGTCAATAATAGAAATATAAAACTGCTAAACGAAGGACTCTTTGGGGTACAATTTCGCCTAAATCGTCCGTAAAACTTCGAAGGATGGTACCGATGGCAGTGCTTCTTCATGTCATTTAGATATTCGCCTCCTAAGATCGAGAGGATTTTTTGGAGCCCGAGTGTCAGTTTGTGACGCTTGGAGACACGGGGCGTTGCCGAAGGGAGAATGACTACTGCCGGTTGAGTCAACCAATACCTCGATCTGGCAGCGGCGATTGCACCAGTGGTGACGGCCGCTCCCTATCCGTGCGACGCGTTTCTCATGCAGCGCAAGTACGGAATTGCAACACTCTTATTTGGACCCTGTGCGGTGGTGGGACCCACAATCCTGATGATTTTGTCGAAACTTGTCCATTGCTACAAACGGCTGAAGTTCTGCTCAAAACGGCTGTCGAGTGGTGCGGCCAAGCTGGCGATAGAACGGCATCAGCGCGGTCTGAACCCGCGATCGAACGTGCAGCGCAGCGCAGAAAAATCATAAAACGCTCACCGAAGGCAGTCATAAAATGAATAAGTTTCTCCCGATGCTAATCAAGTTTCTTCTCCTGTCTCTGACAGGTTTGTCAGTAACGACGACTGTCTTGGCCGCGGTAGTGCATTCCGAACGATGGATTGGCACATGGTCTAGCGCGCCCGAGGCGGAACCTAATACGACTGGCGTGTTGGGCAAGACCGACGTGACTTATCGTGAAATCGTACATCTCTCTGTAGGCGGTCAGGCGGTGAGATTAATGTTGACGAACGAGTTCGGCAAGGAGCCGTTGACAATCAGTGCCGTGAACATCGCCCTGAGTGCAGGGGGCAACGCTGTTAGAGAAACGACGTTAACCCCGGTGCGATTCGAGGGGCAATCATCCGTGACGCTGCCGGCCGGGACGGCCGCGGTGAGCGACCCAATCGACTTCAAAGTGACCCAACTATCAAACCTCGTAGTCAGCTTTTCAATTCCAGCACAGCGCCTGACTCAGATTACCGCCCAGACGTACTCACTACAAACGAATTACATGTCAACCGGAAAGATGTCTGCCGCACCTTCCCTGACCACTGCCACCGAACTTACGGAATGGCCCTTCCTTCGAGGTGTGCAGGTAAAAACTAATAGCTCCGGTGCGTCGATTGTAGCCATCGGGGATAGCATCACGGCGGGTGCCGCTAGCCAGATCAACGAGAACGGACGTTGGACGGATGAGTTGGCCAGACGCCTGCAAAAGGACAAAGCGCTATCTTTCCTGGGCGTCTTGAACTCTGGAATCAACGGCAATCGCATGCTGCATGACGGGGAAGGCGATCAAAGCGCCTTGGCACGATTCGATCGTGATGTGCTGACCCAACCAGGGGCTAAATATCTAATCATTCTTGAAGGCATCAACGACATTGGACACATTACATCACCGACCGCAGCCGATCCTGCGGAAACGTCCGAAAGCATATTGAATGGTTTGAAACAGATGGTCCTGCGCTCCCATATCCAAGGCTTGAAGGTGATTGGTGCGACAATCCTGCCGTACGAACATTGCAAATATTTTTCTCAGGTAGGTGAAGCAATGCGACAAAAGATTAATCAATGGATTCGGACAACGCATGACTTGGATGGTTTTGTCGATTTCGATGAGGCAATTCGTGATCCGGCAAATCCAAGCAGCTTCCTACCAGCATTTGACAGTGGTGATCACCTTCACCCAAACACTTCTGGGCTGAAGTTGATGGGGGACAGAGTAAACTTACATCTGTTCCAAGATCAATGAACCTTCGGTACATATAACGCAGAAGTGTGCGCCGACTAATATGTCGCCCGATATCTAAGAAGATAAAAGTTTAGCCGTCAATAGGGTACCCGACAACTAAACCTGAAATAGCTTCAAGCGGACCGGCTCACTGTCGACTCGGAATCGCGTAGACACCATTCGAGAGACACAACGATGTGCGCTGCCGAAACCTTCTTAGCGGGCAACTCTTCTGGTCCAGCACTGGGCATCTTGATTTATCGTGAGGAAGCTCTACTGGTAGGGTCAAAGGCCCACAACTTTGACCGAGTATTACTTGTGAAGCCAGTACATCCCACTGTCTTTCTGGAAACGACGGCAATAAATTAGGCGGAGCGAAAATTGCTGCGGGTATTAGGTAATACCCCAAGGCCATCGCCCACACAAAACGCGTTATCAATCATCACTTCAAGGCTAATTGAAAGTAGTACCCCGGGCTGATCCGGCTATCCGAAGCGAGCATAAAGGCCGGCCCTACATTGCTAACAGCCGTGGAAGGGAAAACGATTGCTAAGAATTGCATAACCGAAGCCGTGGAGCCATTAACCGGCAACTGCGCGAGATAAATGGCCGTTGCACCTCCGCTAACTAGAGGCGTACCCGTGCCGGTGGGTGAGTAATGGTGTTGTAGGGGGAGTCGAGGCCGCTTTTACATTGCCAGAGGTACCATTGCAACCGACTGTCATGATTAGGCAAAGAAAGACGACAATTATCTTGAGTTTAAATAAGTTTGGAATCGGCAGCTCCAAAAGGCTCTTTCTATTGGCCAGACTTGTTAGCAGGTGTTACATTTTCGTTTAGCCGTCTCCTAGTCTTCGGCCCTTCTCGGAGGGCCGGTTTTCTTGCACCAAACTAACGTGCTACCGTTTAGGAGTCTTATGTTTCTTCTGCCTCCGTCGCGGATTCCAATCGAGTCTTGATTGAGGACTGACTTTGGTCCTGACCAGCCTGGGCTGACTGGTGATAATCACCGGTGAATAGCGTAGTCGCATGGTTTGTAACATAACTGGGGTGCTCAGCGTCCAAGCCGTCGGCCGACACTCATAAAATGAAAACGTGGAGCTTATCGTCAGCCTTACGGGCGACATCCTTAAAACGATGAAAGATTCGTGTGAGCGGCAATTAGGCTTATCGCCGGTAGCGACGACGTTCACGCAATGACGCTCGCTGTTTCGTGAATTCGAGGTTGACATACAGGGTATTGTTCTAACAAGAGGGCCATAACAGCACGAAATCAAATGCTTAATGCCCAATTGCAGTCAAATTGATACCAGGGGTGTCAAGATAACGGCGACACCCAGGCAGCACGATCGATATATCGGCATATCTGCCCCTTCCGCAGGACCTCGATGCCAGACTTCGGCTGAGCGCATGTGACCATCGGTTTTCGGTGGACCGGGCAGACTGTAAGGATTGGGCACCACCATACGAGCCGAAGATATCGACTATGACCAGCTCGAAATAGTTCAATTCTCGATAGGAGGAATATGGATGAAGAGAAATTTCAGACTAACAATTGCCGAGAATGCGCTGTTACGATTGCGGGCACTTCGCTATACATTCCTCGTAGCACTGCTGCCGTTGTGCTGTCCTCTTTTATGTGGCTCGCAGAGTGCGGCGAAGCGTACCACTCCAGCGGATTGGGTGAACGTTTTCACCGGCACCTCTAATTCCCGCTGGATGCAATTCCCCGGAGCAACGGTTCCATTTGGGCTTGTGAAGTTCAGTCCCGACAACCAGGGAAACGTATGGGATGGTGGATACGAATACACGATCGCGAGCATTTCAGGCTTTAGCTTCCTCCATTCCATGGCGCTATCCAGCATGAGCGTGATGCCGATGGTAGGCAGTCTGGAGATGGAGCCAGGCCAGTCGCGGCTCTTCCCTGGATCGGCGGATGGTCCCTTCGGGCAGATGTGGACTGCGGGGTATCGATCGCGTATCAGAAAAGATACGGAGACAGGCAAGCCTGGATACTACGCTGTGGATCTAGTCGACGCAAAGACGCGGGTCGAAGTGACTTCAACCATGAGAACCGGGTGGATGCGAGTGCAATTCCCTTCGAGTGATCAGGCACATCTTCTTTACGACTTTGCCCCTGCAGCGGAAGAGAAGAGCGAGATCCATCAGGTACACGTGCAGCGTGTTGGAGATCGTGAGATTCGGGGCAGCTTAACTCAGCGCAATGGATATGCCGGCGACTTCACCGTTTACTTCGTCTCACAGTTCTCGCAGCCTTTTATGCAGATGGATTCCTGGCAGGCGGGCGAATACGCCGGTGGTGAAACCAACTACGGAACCGACTGGCGGATACCTCGTACCCTCAGCAGCAATGTTTTGCAATTGGAGAGCAAGAAGGCCAGTGGCATACTTCTCAACTTTAAGACCACTGCGGGCGAGAAGATTGTTGTGCGTACCGGCATCAGTCTTGTAGGCGAAGAAGAAGCCCGGCGCAATCTAGAGACCGAATCGGCTCCCTATCATTGGGACTTTGATGCTGTGGCGACGGGCGCACGGAAGGAGTGGAACGCACTGCTCGAGCGTGTTGACGTTGAGGGTGGCAGTGACGACGACCGCACCAAGTTCTACACAAATCTCTACCGCGCGTACTCTGCGAAGGCGGTGCTCGAAGACGCGGAGGGAACCTATCGTGACGCCTGCGGCGCCGTGCGCAAGATTGAAGCTCCGGCAGATCATATGTATTCAAGCGACGCACTTTGGGGCGCACAGTGGACACTAGGCCCGCTGTGGACGCTGGTCACTCCAGAGCGGGTGAATTCCTATTCGAACTTTATGCTGTTGGAGGCAAAGCGCGACGGCTGGCTGCCCTATGCGCCGGTCAATCTCCGCTACGCGCCCATTATGGCAGCGCAGCATCAAGTCGCCGTGCTGGTTGGAGCATGGAAGAAGGGAGCAACAAGCTTCGATCCGCAAGCGGCCTATGTTGCGGTCAAGAAGGTTTTGACCACTCCAGGGGAGCCATTTACATGCGGAGGCACTTACCCCGGCGGCTTTGCAGGCGACCGCCACCTGGCTGCTTACCTTGCCTCAGGATATGTGCCGGAGGAAGCAGGGCCAGCTTCATCCACGTTCGAGTACGCCTACGATGATGCCTGTGCTGCGACTTTTGCCGATGGACTGGGTCACACCGAAGACGCTATTTACTTCGCGCGGCGATCGAAAAACTGGCGCAAGAATTTCGATCCGGAGAGCCACTATGCGCGCAGACGCCTTGCCGACGGCACCTGGGTCACTCCCTTCAATCTCCACCAGTTTGGAACTGGTGGGTCCTGGAATAGGCCTGGTTTTGTCGAGGGTACGCCATGGATCTACACATGGTTCGTTCCTCACGACATCCCTGGCCTGATTGCAGCGATGGGTCGCGACACTTTTAACTCCCGGCTTGAGGAAGGATTTGCCAAGAGCTATGTCGATTTAACCAACGAGCCGAACCTTCAGGCACCGTGGCTCTTCAATCTCTCCGGTAAGCCTTCGCTCGCGCAGAAACATGCGCGGGACGTTTTCAGTCATGTGTTTGACACTTCACCCCTCAACGGCTGGCCGGGCGAAGAGGATGAGGGACAGATGGGAGCATACGTAGTCCTTGCCGGCATGGGGCTCTTCGATCTGGAGGGCGGCTGCGACCGCGAGCCTGGATATCAGATCAGCGGCCCTGCATTTCGGCGCGTCGTGCTCCACTTAAAAGACGCTACGTTTGAGATAGCGGCACACAACGACAGCGATACCAATGTATACATTCACTCTGCGACCTTGAACGGCCATCGACTCAGCGAGCTTCGACTCAAGCATGCCGACTTGATCCGTGGCGGTAAGCTGGTCCTGGAGATGAGTTCGCACCCGGAAGACTAGATTTTGGTTATTCGCGCAGAATTACAGGGTAGGCCGTACGCCCGGCGACGCTCTACCATCCCAACGCGCGGCGCAGCATCGGCTCCAGATCGTCGGCCATGCGCAGGTGTTGTAATGCGTCGGGATGAGGGTTGCAACCGTTGCCGGGGTAATGCTCGGCCTGCACCCACTGAATGCGGGGATCGTGAACGTAGGCAACAGCTTCTTGAATGTAGCGACGCAGCAATGGATCGGTGACAATGGCTCCCTCGGTTACCTGAATCGCCGCCTGGGGATACTCCGAGCGTACCGTCTGGAGAAAGCGCGCAAAGTCGCCTACCCAGATCCCCTCATTGAGTGGTTTGGTCTCTTGCAGATTGAAGTCGTTGGTTCCGAGTGAGATGACAATTCCGTCTGGCGTCCAGCGGCGGAAGTCCCATGATGAGCGGATACCAACCTCATCGCTCGCAATTGACAAGTCCAGGAACTGCGGTGCATTCAGCACGTTGTCGACGATACTCAGGCCGCGATAGTCGCGATCCAACCCGCGGCCTCCGTAACAAACCAAATGCGTCTGGGCGTCCAGGCGCCGTCCAAGTTCCATGCCATAGGAGTGGTACGCATCAGTGATGGGATGCGTGAGACTTTCCGTGCAGGTGGGGTTGTTATCCACGCCGGCCCCACAGGTCACCGAGTCGCCGATAAACATCAGCTTGCGCGCAGGCAGCACGGCAGCTGGCAGGAGTGCGCCATCGACAGGCAGTTCGACACTGCGCAGCGTCACAATCCCTTGCCAGGTCTCCGTCCGTTTGTAGACTTCGACGGTATGCCGCCCCGCATTGAGTGTGCTGGCCAGGACGATTTTCTGTTCACCTTTTTGCAACAATTGGAGTGTAGGCGCTCCATGATCGACGACCACCGTCAAGGCCGACTTCTCAGAATCGCAGCTCAAAAACAACGCCAGCGAAGAACCTTTGAACCGCACCACGATCCCCGTTCCCGGATATCCTAAACGGGGGCTTTTCGGGTTCCCAGTATCGATCTGGCCAAGCAAGACGATGCGCGCGTCGTCCATGCCAATTGCAGTCGCAGAGCTCGTCGGGACAGCATTCTGCGCCTGGGACGCAACAATTCCACCAGATAGCACTCCGACTAGTAAAACCATCTTCTCAATCTTCATCAATTCTCCACAGACCGTAATGCTGCCCTGAACTCGTGGTAAGTGCGCGATGCGTAGGAAAACTCGCTCTTCGGGATGCTTACACCGCCTTCTCGCGCAGCCGCAGATAGCACCTGATCGCGGCTCGAAGCCACAACTCCCCCAAATGTATTCATACATCGACCCTTGGGGCAGGATCGTCTCGTCGTAGTACTCCCTCCAGATGGCCATCTGTTCCATCACCGCGGCGTTCCAGCGCATCTCGCGGCGCAAACGTTCGTCCGTCTCTCCGGCCTTTGGGGGTCTAATCCGTGCTCACTGATCGCCCTACTTGTGACGGCGCTCTACGACACCTGGAGCCACAACGTTTACGACTATGGTTCTAGCTGGTACTTGTTGCGATTGAATGGCAAGATATAGCGCAGATGAAGCCACAAGGAAACCAGAGGTAGGATTCAGAATTGCCCGGAACTGAACCTAACCTGGACCTGCACCAAAAGGCTACTGAATCGAGGTCGCCCGAGGCTCTTCCGCTGCGCTCACAAAAAGTTATGTAGATACCGCCGACAACTGTGTCCCTGACTTTGAATTTGCTGAGTAATGGTCGTGGATTGCACTAGGGTGAGCTCGGGTGCATCACCGGCACTACCGCTGACATAGATTTAGGGCCTCTCTTCCGCCAGAAGTAGCGACAAGAATTGAGGTAGGGACCCATGGGAATGTGAAGTAAGAAGTTCAAAGTGCAGAGGGGCTGGATCCATTGATACTACTTATCTCGGAAACAAGAGATCCTAAAACAGCCTCTAAAGTCGGGAATTGGCAGAGCTTCTCGAGTTGACAACTATCTTATATTGGTACTACCTTCCAATCTTACTAGATCCCTTCGATGAAATATAGGTTTATGAGGTAGGCCATGCGCTTGATACGCATTACCGCTTTTTTTGGAGAACTCTGCTCGTCACCAGCTGTGCGAAAAGCCGCGCACATCGGCCTTCAACTGATATTTCTGACAGCGGTTTGCGGTATATCTGCCGTTGCGCAGTTTAATAGCGGTATTCGTGGCGAGGTCACTGACTCTGCCGGGGCAGTAGTCAATGGAGCGACCGTGGTCATCCGTAACATGAACACAGGAACCGAGACGACCGTTGCTACGAGGAACTCAGGTAACTATGATTTTCGTAGTTTGTCCCCGGGAGAATACAGCATCCAGGTGACTGCGACCGGCTTCAACGTATTCACCGCGCACCCAACATTGCTGACGGAACAAACGGTCAACTTTCCCGTTTCTCTGACCATCGGTTCCGAAAAGCAAACGGTGACAGTGACCGATCAGGCACCGTTAATCGATACGGCGGATAGCCGCCTTCAGACGACTTTGCCGCAAAATCAGATTGACGCACTTCCCGTTCAGGGCAGGTCAGTGATTGGTCTTGCGAACCTCGCACCGGGTGTCACCGGTACCGGTCTGGCCACAACGAATGGTGTGCCGGACAACTTCAACGTTGAAATCACAAACCAGGCCAACGCGAATGGTCGCGGCTTCGACGGCAATCTGTACGTGATTGACGGTCTTGACATCACCAGTTCGGTCCGCCCCGGGGTGGTTAACACAGCACCCAATTCCGACTCCGTACAGGAAGTGGCTGTGCAAACTAACACTTATTCGGTCGAATACGGGAGGGCGACATCGATTGAAACCGCCATAACAACTAAGTCAGGGGCCAACCGCGTTCACGGTCTTCTAAGCTACTATTACACCGGCAACAAACTCTGGGCGCGCAACGAGTTCACGCCTGTGGCGGGCTACGCACCCTTCCATTACAACAACTTTTCGGGCGCTTTCGGCGGTCCCATCTATAAGGACCACACCTTCTTCTTCGCTTCCACGCAGCTTCTTCGATCCCTCAGCACAACCAGCGGATCGACTACGTTTGAATCACCGGAGTTCCTACAATTCGCAAAGTCAAACTTTCCCAACTCGATTGGGACCAAGCTTTTGGTGAATTACCCTATCGCGCACGCGACCCTGAGCGGCACTTCGAAGACGGCACAGCAAGTCTTCGGCACTAACTGCGGAACGCCCGCTGCTGCGAATATTCCTTGCACACTGCCGGTGATCGATGCAGGAACTTTTTCTCTCGCCCCTTATCGCAACGGCACCCAGTATTCCATCCGAGTGGACCAGAACTTCCGGCACGAGCGTATCTACGCAAGCTTCTACAACAGCACGCTGAATACCTTGACCGCCTCGGTGCGCTCCGGTATGGATCTCCCTAATCACCAAGCCAGCCGATCGTTTCAGGTGAGCGAAAGTCATACGTTCAACGCGCGGATGCTAAACGAAGCCAAGTTCGGCTATCTGCCAATTGAAGGTGTCGCTGGTGCGACAGGACCATTCGGCGTACCGCAGATTAACATCGCGGGCCAGGGGACCGCATTAGGCGTTGGTCCGGCGCATCAGGATTTCATTCAACACAACTATCATTGGCGCGACACCTTCAGTTTGATCGCTGGAAGTCACAACCTTCGAGCCGGGTTTGAGGGCTTTCACGGAGACGAGCTAACCCTTTTTGGACAGCAGATGTCGCAGCCCGTCTTCACGTTCAACAACCTTCTTGATCTTGCGCAGGATAAGCCGTTTTCGGAAAATAGCATCTTCTACAACCCCGCCACAGGTCAGAAGGCCTTCTTCAGTCTTGGCGTATCCAGTACTACCTTCGGAGGTTTCCTACAGGACGAATGGCATCCGATGCGACGCATGTCGCTTACGCTCGGCATTCGTTTCGATAACTTCGGCAACCCGTATCCGTCGTCTGCGCTGAAGTCGATTATCAGCAACTTCTACCTCGGGGAGGGACCCGACCTGACTGCACAGGTTGCAAACGGATCGCTGAAGGTGACGGATAGGGTTCTCAAATCGGCGCGCAAGCAGTTCAGCCCACGCATCGGCATCTCCTATGACCCCACAGGAAGCGGCAAATATGTAGTCCGGGGCGGCGCAGGTGTATACCATGAGTGGTTCACCAATGGTGAGTTGACAGTGCCTCTGCGCGCCAACGCGCCAGCCTTTGCCAACCCAACATTTTTAGCAACACAAGGGATCGCGCCGGTATTCGCGCTTGGTACCAGCGATACATACCCCTTCAATTACCCTATTCCAAGCGTGCCCGCTGGTGTGGTGGATAGTCATGGCGCATACTCCGGATTTCCGACGGCGAACATCGGCGGCACCGACCCAAACCTGAAAGAGCCGCTCATCGTGAATTACACGGCGGGCGTCGAGCGGCAGCTCGGGCGTCATATTTCAGTCGGTGCAAATTATGCGGGGTCATTCGGCCATAACCTTCCTGAGGGAGACATTGCGACAATCAATGCAAACAACGATGTCAATCGGCTTTCCGGCAGTTTAATTGCCAACAAGAATAAGCTGGTGCGTCCGCTCGCGAGCTTCGGAGCAATTAACTACACCCGAAACGGCAACGAGTCGCACTACAACGCCTTTATCGCCACGGTAAATGGCCGCTTCGGTTCGCGCGACACATTTCAGGCTTCGTATACGCGCTCTTCCGGCACCGACTATGGCTATCAATATCCAGAGAACCTCGCCCCCCGCTCAACATACCAGGGTCCGACTTCATTCGATATACCCTCCCACTTTTCACTGTCGGAAAGTCTAAAGCTCCCCGGCATGAGAAAGAGCAATTTGTTCTTACGCGAAGCGACAGATGGCTGGGTGATTTCCGGTGCGGTGATTCTGCAGAGTGGGCTGCCGTTTACCGTGCTTACAACCGCCAGCTTCCAACCAACTCAGGATGCCAGCGGAAATGTGACCGGCCTGAAGACAGGTAGCGGAGACTACAACGGAGACGGTAAAAACTATGACTTTCCGAACGCGCCTAGCTCAGGATACGAACAGCCGCATGGTAGGCAGTCGTACTTGAAGGGACTGTTTCCCACGTCGGCATTTCCCCTGCCTACGCTCGGTACGGAAGGCAACGAGCAGCGCAATAGGTTCCGTGGGCCCGGCTATGCAAATACAGACCTGAGCGTGCTCAAGAGCTTTGCTATTTCTGACCTCGCACAGTTACAGCTTCGAGCGGACGCATTCAACCTCTTCAATCGGCCAAACCTTACGGCATTCCAAAGCGATCTGTCGAACGGAAACTTCGGCAAGGCTACGCAGGCCTTCAACGCACGTTACTTTCAACTCGCGGGGCGCGTGAGTTTCTAATTCCTGCTTTGCAGATGAAGGAAGTGCCATGAGAAAGATTACGCGAAGAAGCATTGTGGCCGGCGCGGGCGCAGCCGCGGCACACGTCATGTTCAGTCGCACCATGTATGGCACGGTGCTTTCCGCAGAAGCAGATCATGGTCCAATTGCGGCACCAGGTGCACTGAACCTAACGCTAACTGCAATCACGGCCCACACCTTGCGCATCGGCATCGCGCCAGCTACGGCACAGCCTCTTGATCACGAACTCGGAGCCGCGATCGAACAGTGGCCAGGGCCGTTGGACGCTCCTGGCCCTGCGCGGGCCCACACGGCGCCGTGGGGAGCTTACACGGTTCGCGTGAGCGAGCATCCTCTCCGCGTCGCAGTCCTTCAAAATGGTGTCGTGAGGCAGGAGATTTCCTTCGCGCCGAACAGTACGGATGTGCACATCCCACTGAATGGTCCGGTCTTCGGGCTAGGAGAAGGAGTACATCCGTTCGACCGGCGTGGCACGCGCGACATCATGACCAATGGACAGATCAGTCCGGACCTCGGAACATTCGGTGCACGTCTGCCAATTCCCTGGCTCCTTAGCCCGGACGGATGGGGGGTCTTTGTTGGACAGCCGCAGGGCAGCTTCGACCTTACGCAGGACCTATGCTCGTTTCGTGGCGCGGAAGCAACCTCAACGCGCAATGTATTTCTGATGATCGGCGAAGGTCCTGCACAGGTGCTGGAGGAGTATGCGCACCTCACCGGAATGCCGCATATGCCACCGCGCTGGACGCTGGGATATCAACAATCGCACCGAACCCTTGCGAGCACCGAAGAAGTCGTCGGCATTACGAAGACGTTTCGTGAGAAAAAGCTGCCCTGTGACGCGGTCATTTACCTGGGCACAGGATTTTGCCCTTCCGGATGGAATACCGGACACGGAGCCTTCACCTTCAATAAAGACGTCTTCTCTGACCCGGCCGCGATCTTCAAAGCCATTCATGACGACCACTTCAAAGTCATCGTGCATGTCGTTCCACCCGGCGACTTTCACGGCAAAGTTTCCGACACGGGAGGCGCTGCACAGGAGTCCGGTGACGCTGCGGCATACTGGCAGCAACACGCCGCCATCGAGCCACTCGGAATCGATGGGTGGTGGCCCGACGAAGGCGACAAACTCTCGGTCTACGAACGTTTGGATCGCAATCGAATGTACTTTGAAGGCTCCCGCAAGCTGCATGCGGATGTGCGTCCGTTTGCGCTGCATCGCAATGGATACGCCGGGTTGCAGCGTTATGGTTGGCTCTGGTCCGGCGACACATTCAGCACCTGGGCAGCTCTTCGTGCGCAAATTATGGTTGGCATCAACATCAGTTTGTGTGGCATTCCGTATTGGGGGACTGATACAGGTGGTTTCGTACCCACCCCCGAGCTCACCCCTGAACTGTACGTGAGATGGTTTCAATGGAGCGCTTTCTGCCCCTCGTTTCGGTCGCACGGCAGGGCCTGGAAGTTACGCCTTCCATGGGGATGGAACACCGGTGATCCAGGTCCAAAGGAAGTTGAGGGTAACTGGGTAGCGGCCTGGCCTCCCGCGGAAGATCTCCATCGACCTGACGTCGAGACCATTTGTCGTAAGTTCCTTGAATTGCGTTATCAACTGCTGCCCTACCTATACTCATCAGTGTTTCAGACCCATCTGACCGGAATACCCCTGATCCGTGCGCTTTGCCTGGCATACCCTCGCGAACAGAGCGCCATCCTCATCGACGATGCCTATCTATGGGGTGACAACTTCCTCGTAGCCCCAATTCATCAGAAAGGCAATACAACGCGTGAAGTCTATTTGCCAAAGGGCGAGTGGTTTTCTTACTGGAACAACGAAAAGATGCAGGGTGGTTCTACGGTTACCGCAGAGGCACCACTTGATACCATGCCACTGTTTGTCAAAGCCGGCGCGATCGTACCAATGACGCCGGTAATACAGCACACCGGTGATTTTGACCGCAACGCGGTTACGCTGCGTGTTTACCCGGGCGCTAACGGCCATTTCAGCTGGTATGACGATGATGGAACAAGCTATCGTTACGAGTCTGGAGCGTTCATGCAGATAGATTGTTCGTGGAATGACACGCTCCGTGCGCTTACTTTGGCATTGAATCCTGAGGGACACATGCAGCCCCCGAAGAGCGTTATGGTGCAACTTGCGGGGTCACCCGCAAGACGCGTGATTCTCACAACGAGCACTACCACTGTTGTCTTCTAGAGCACGTTCACACCAATTGATAGCCTTGATGAGCTCCCAAAACCAGATACCTGGGATCCAGTTGATCAGCATAGTATTCGCGAATTCCGCCAGCACCCGAGATGAAGTGGCTTTGGCTGACGGAGTAATTCGCAGAGATGGTCATATCCTTGGTTATTTGCCTCTGCATGCCGATGTTGTACAAGGAGAACTGGGGCGCGCGGCTGCCGACATACGGATCGGCATAGTCGGTCCCGTTGCCGCCTGACGCTCCGGTCGACGTAGCGTAGAAACCCGTCCCGAGAGACTCCGAGGTTTCCGGGGCGAAGTCCCGGGAAGTACGAAGGTCGGCCCTCCGTAGTTCGCGTTTTGTATCAAAACAACGGTTACGGCATTTCTTTCAACGCCAGAAAGTTGAAATGAGCGGAGAAGCGATTTATTGCAATAGCTTGACTCGGTCGCTATCTCGCCAATTAAACCTACTTTGCATTCCTTTCTACGTTTCGTCAAACAGACCGCCCCTCTGCCAAATTTATATACTCCAACATCTTGGTCGGATCATGTAAATCGTATTTAGTGGGAAAGGCAAGATACATAAGAACTTCGAACGCGCTCAGATGCGGGTAGACGGTCGAGCTAATGAGTTTGACATGTCGGAGCAGAAGCTAAATAAGATGGGCGACCACTTCGGGCAGATAATTTCCGAGTTGACCTAGCAGAAGGAGGTTCTCGATCGACAGTTGCAGAACTAAGGCTTAACTGGCGATAACAGGCCGTTGCATGTTTACACTGTTGGTTTCCGGAATCGCGCAATAGCGATTTTGTGCCAACCCAGAAATGTTCTTGACGAGATGGCTCTGCTCGTTACCTAGTAATTTGCGGCGCAGCCAGTTGGCAACAACGGCGTCTCGTTTCAAAATTCCACCCGCAAAAAGAGCTTCCCAGTCCGGTTTTCTCCGAAGTCGGAACCGCGTGCCTGCGTGATCTTGCCGAAGCTGCTGGATGTGAGATCGAGTACGGGATCTGTCAGGTTTGTATGATTGAGCCCGTAGGTGAAGGTATCCGTCGCAGATTGCAGCCAATGTTGCTGATGAAATGGAGAGCTCGGCCACGGAACATAGTGGAAGAGAATGTTTTCTCGCGACAGGGGCTAAGGACAGGCCCTCAATTCCAGCCAGCAAAAAGAATTGAAGATGAACACACCTGTTCCTTGACTCAATATGCTTCCTATCGCCTGCTGGACAGGTAAGCAGGTATAGATACCCGTCGGACAACACGTACTAAAGCTAAGGGTCGCATACGTGCCGGTCAATGTAAGTAGGCCTTCGTAGAGCGGTATACAGCGTTAGCCTCCAACGATGGGTGCCGCTTGGCAAATGCGAGCTCAGCTCTGTAGCTGACAATAGAGCTTAGCGTTATTGATTTCAATACTAAGTTTGAATTCGATAAGACGTAAGACGGTACAGTTGAGTGCCCGCATTGTGAGGTGCGGGCACTCCTTCCAGCCGCATGAATAGCCTATTTTGCGGTTGGCAAAAGCACCGTATCGATGACGTGAATGACGCCGTTGGTGCAAGCAATGTCGGCGCCGATGACCTTAGCTCCATTGACAGTGACGCCGTTGGTGCCATCTACATGCAGGTGCTCGCCTTGTACAGAAGCGGGCGACAGTTTCTTGCCTGCTACATCTGCGGCCAGCACTTTACCGGCCATCACGTGAAGCGTAAGAATTGCAGTGAGTTTCGCCTTGTTTTCCGGCTTCACTAGCTCGGCTACAGTGCCAGCCGGCAACTTGTTGAAAGCTTCGTCGTTGGGGGCGAAAACGGTGAAAGGGCCAGCGCCCTTAAGTGTGTCAACAAGGCCTGCAGCTGTCACTGCGGCAACAAGGGTCTTGAACGAGCCAGCGGCTACGGCGGTATCTACGATGTCATGCATAGGTGTTCCTCTCAGATGAAACGTTAGCAACGGATACAACAGTCACAACTTGAATTCTAAAGTTGGGAGACGATGTCGGCTTTTAAACAAGGTGACGGTATGTTTCAAGCCAACTGCTTCTGCGAACTACCCTCAGTGTGATGCATCTTTCGGAAGGCTAACCATGAATCTAACTTCCATGTGTTCATGCCAAACACTTTTCCTATGCAACAACTGTGTCAGCCGGAATGTCATCGCAAGTTGTATTCATCGAAACCTTCTTTGCCACCTCAAGACAACCAACTTCTAATTTGCACTGTCAGTAGGATTAATTTGGATCATCGACATCTCTCTAGTGAGCGCCAAGGCGCCTATTTCAGTCGAGAACACAGTATGACGACCCTGCAAGCCGCTGACATTCCCCAACGAACTGCGGAACGTCATACGAAGACCGTCCTTGGTCAAAGAGCTTGGGTCACTCAAAATACCGTTACGCTCAAGGCGCACCTTTGAGTCTGTTACGGAACTCCCTTAAAAAGATGTAGATGAGAAGATGCCTTTGGAGCGAGGGCATTTTTCATGAGCTTTATCCAAGGCGAAGGCCGGAGTCGGGGGGGGCGCTATTTCCGGCGGTGCTGGATGATCTGATTCCGGCGGACCATGTGTGCCGCGTGCTGGATCTATTCGTAGCGGGGCTAGCGATGGCCGCGTTCTTGCCTTTTGTTCGTCACTGCAACCCCACAATACTCCCACCTCCAGGACGCAAGTCAAGGTTGCACAAGGTATGGTGCAGAATCACAGATTGCGACGAAGCCAATATTTGGCACCATCTGTCGTGTTAGCAATCAGCACCATTCGTATCAGCGCGTTCTTGTCAGGTACGCTGTCTTCACGGAGGTGGACGCGAGTGCGTGCCTCTGATGGTCTTTGCTCCCAAGTGCGAATAGACTCTCTGTAATTAATCTCTATCAATCTGCCACAGAACGGAGCTTCTGCCCCGGAGAGCGTCGGTTAGCCATGACTATGCAGATAAACGCAAATCTTGAGTTGAACACGGAACTCCCATACCCGGTCCGAGGCTCTGGAACTATGAGCGCGAGAATTCGCGGTCATGCTTGGGAGAAGACACCGCTCGGGCCTATCGAGCATTGGCCGCTAGAGCCGCTGAGCTCCGTCAATTCGATGCTCACTTCTAAGCAGATTGCGTGCCTTATCTGGGGAAAGTCAGATCAGATCCTCCTCTACAACGACCTTTATGCACCCTTGCTCGGAAGCAAGAAGCAGACCCTCGGGCACAGCTTTCTTAAAGTCTGGAGTGAGATTGCGGAGCAGGCTTCGGCGATCATCACCCAACCCTTCACTACCCAAGAAGCGAATCTCTACGAGCATGTACCCTTCTTCATCTCGGTCGACGGACAGCTCGTGGAGAGAATCTGCACACTGACCAACAATCCCATCTGGAGTGTGTCCGGCGGCACGCCAAAGATTCTCGGCCTATATCAGACCATCGTGGACCACACCGATGGCGAGATGGCTGCGCGGAGCTTACGGGCGGAACGGGAGCTTCTGCGACAGGTCATGGCCGCCTCCCGCGATGCCGTCACGACAGTCGACCGGAACTGGTGCATCACCTATCTCAACCCAACCACGGTGGCGATTCTTGGACCGGACCAGGACTCTATAGGCAAGGACCTGTGGAAGTCGTTCCCGGACATGGCACGAGAAGATTCGCCATGCCGGTATCACTTCTCCCGGGCGATGAACGAAGGCATCTCCGCGAGTTTTGAGACACGCTATCCCGAACCCCACAACCTTTCTATCTTTGTGGATGTACGCCCAACGAGCGAAGGAATCGTGACCTTCGTCCGCGACATCTCGGACGCAAAGAAGGCAGAAGCGGCCCTCATACAGAACGAGAAGCTGGCGGCGGTAGGCAGACTGGCGGCGTCAATCGCTCACGAAATTAGTAACCCGCTTGAGTCCGTAACGAATCTGCTTTTCCTTGCCCGTTCCAGTGAAGATCACGGGGAACTTCAGGAATACCTTGCAACCGCAGAACGGGAGTTGCGACGCGTCTCGGTTATTAGCAGCCAGACCCTTCGTTTTTACAGGCAGCATACAAAGCCTCAATCCGTAACGGCGCATGACCTTATCAAAAGCGTGTTATCCATATTTCAGGGTCGCCTGATCAACTCGGGCATTGACGTGCAGCTGAGGCTTCGCGCCCAGCAATTGATCGCATGTTACGACGGAGAAATCCGGCAGGTACTCAACAACTTGATCGGGAACGCCATCGACGCGATGGCAACCTCTGGGGGACGGTTGCTCGTCCGTACCCGTGACGCGGAAGACTTGAAGATAGGTCAGCCTGGCATTCAGATCACCGTCGCCGACACCGGCACGGGGATGACACCGAAAGTTTTGCAACGCCTTTTTGAAGCCTTCTTCACCACCAAAGGCATCGGCGGCAACGGACTCGGCCTATGGATCAGCAAAGAAATTATCGACCGCCACCAAGGCCGGCTGCAGGTTCGAAGCTCTCAACAGGCCGCCGTCCCTGGAACCGTCGTGACTCTGTTCTTGCCGTCTTCCGCGGCAACCCGATAAATCACGAGGTAGTCGGCTCGGAATCACTATCGGTAAGTTGCGAATTAGGCTGGCGTTCCCTATTTCACCGCTTTCCCCAACTGGCGGCTCGACCACCGCTCCCGTATCGCCATCCGCAGATAAAATTCGCGTTC
>JANYLK010000109.1 GCA_025357875.1 Granulicella sp. | reverse complement strand
GGATTAGCAGCACTGGATGCGATCGAAACACATCGCCGGTTATCTCACTCCACGCAGGATGCAGAAACGCTGAAGGCAATCAGTCCTGCAACCGCTGAACTAACAGATATGGTCTTGCCAAGCGTGCAGAATTTGCTAATGTGTGCACAACCTGGGGACTGTATGACGGATTGTCTATTTGCTTGATGTATTCCGCAAACGGCTGAGCTACCCTGACCTCAAGAGAGCGGTAGCAGAGCAATGGAGACCCATAAGCCCAACAGGGTTCTCATCGAGGATAAATCTTTCGGCATCGGCGGCGGACCATTGGCTTTTGCCAGAGAGGGTGATTTTATTGATCTCGATGTCCCCGTTCGGCGACTGCATCCCAATGTTTCAGATGAAGAACTGAGAAATCAAAATCGCAATGGACCCCGCCCAATCCGGTTGCGTCAAGTGAATATCAATCCGTGTGCGTTCAACATGTGATGCAGGCGTCTGACGGATCTGACCTTGATTCTCTGATAGGCTGCCGTGGAACCAAAGTGACGCGTGAGGCTCGCTAGCAAAATTCACCACCGACGATAGTCGACGGGAAATCGTCGCATATAGTCTTGGCGATTTGGAACTAGTGATTCGAGCCGCACTCGACGGTATCGCCCTCGCTTATGTGTCCGAGCAGGATGTAGCTCCCCATCTCTCAAAACGGAACGCTGCTGCGCGTTTTACAGGATTGGTGTCCGCCCTATCCCGGCTATTTTTTCTACCACCCAAATAGGAGACACAAGACCGCCGCCCTATCAGCTCTAATCAGCATCCTCCTAACGTAAGAAACCACCTTCATACGTAAGAACTCACGATAGTGGTGATCTAATAGTCATCCAGAAGTCGGCAAGTGTTCGGTGATCTGCCTAACGGCTAGGTTAAAGTCGATATTATATGGCGATAACCGGCCTTCCCGTGTTTCGAGAATTGTGTTTTCTCGAATCAAGCAATGGCGATTTTTCACCAAGCTGAACATTTCTAATCAGATCGAATTGTGAATGGCCAACTGCGAAGGGTCATCTCACGGCATGAACCGTATATGTTTCACCAGATTTCGGTACAAAGCCGAACCCAAAGCCTTCGACTTTTACCTTCGCAGCGTTTCCATGCGAATCGGCTACATGGATCGTGTGCCATTTCAATCCGGCCCTAAGACCTTGAATATTTATCGTAATAACCTCCGGCAAATCGGGCAGTGTGAGAATCGCCGACACCTTACCCGTTACAGGGTAGACGACCGCAGTCACCACTCCGCGCAGATCTTCCAGCGTTACTCCGGACCCACCGATGAACAGAGGTGTCTTTCCGACAGGCAGGGGAAACGCCTTCAGTGTCTGCCCTCCCGCGAAGAGCTTTCCAGTATCGAAGTCCATCCATTGCCCCCTCGGCAAGTACACATTGCGCGACTCCGCCGAAGCATAGTCATTCCCGTAAAGGGGAACGGCCAGCATCGTGTCGCCGATCTGCCATTCGTATCCACGATCTGTTGCATTCTCACGGCCGTACGCCATGTCGTCGTCGGGATAAGCGATAGGTAGGGGCATCATTGTCCAAGGGTAACCGTCTTGAGCAAACCGCCGCGCGTTGCTGAAGATATATGGAGCGAACCGCGCGTGTAGCTTCGCCGCCACAAGCATAACGCACGCGACTTTGGGTGAGAAACTCCACGGCGGCTCACCCATCCCCATCGAGCTGTGGAGCGCGGCCCACTGCGCGTTACGCATCATGTGAGTCTCCATCTGTTGCGTGCGTACCTTTGAGAAGTGATTCTCTCCGAATGTTCCGCCGACGATATCCGGGTACACCAGAGTAAAGCCGGCGTAGGCCAGAGCAAGCGCGTTCACTGGACCGCGATCCTGATCCTGGTTTTAGTTGAAGTCGTTGATGCGGTGAAGATCGCCATTCGACGATAGGTACCCATTGCGCTCGATCACGACTTGCCCCTGTGTCATCAACCGATTGTTGATTGGGTCTACCTTGTCATCGCGCAGCCCGTGCCCGCCATAGCCGTAGAAGTCTTCCTTATAGCCGTCGACGTCATAGTCGTTCCACTTTTTTACGAAGCCCATATACCATTCAAGCGCCGCCGGATTATGTGCATCCAAAAGACACTAGGGTAGCTTTGGCCAGCCGCCGGTAAACACCTCGGCGCGCCCGTTCTGGGTGAGGAAGTATCCCTCCAGCACACCCTCCTCCGAGTACGGCCCCGTGGTAATAAACGTGATACGCAGTTCCAGCATGGTCTTCAGCTTTTCGTCATGGAAGTGTGCCAATAACTCGCGTGGATCAGGATACTTCTGGTGGTCCCACAGTCCGAAGCTTGTCGTCTCGTGCACCTCCGGCCACGCTGGCCAGAAGCCGGAGCCGATCAATATCCATCGCAATGGATAGCCCTCCGCGAGGTAGCGGTCGATGCTTTCTTGATCGGTCATCTCGTTAGTCTCCCACCCGAGCGCACCGAACGCTTCCCAACCCACTCCGAACGCTTCATACTTCGGCATCATGACTGGAAAGCCAGCCGCCTTCCGCGCTTTTTGGTACTCGGCGTAGATTTCTTGCGACGTACCAAAGAAATAATGCAATGCCACGCTAGCCTGCGCGTGGGCGACTCCCTGCACAATTTCCGCTCCGCTGGTACGCATAATCTTTGCCGTCGGATCGATCAGCACCTCAGCAAATTTCTGTTTTGGATAGATCACAAAGTTGCTGATTAGACGGGTCTGCCCTTGCCCGGAGAGGAATGCGTCATCCGCAAAGCCGGTCACGTCGGTGTTGAAATGCTTATCGCTCAATGTCGAAAATTTCTTCTGCTCGACAGCATGATCCGCGAGTCCGTAGGCCGGCATCGCCCCACCCGTAACGAAGCGAACCTCATCGCCCATGCGCGCAGGCTCGGCCATCAACTCAGCATGATGGTCGTATAGCGTAACCGTTACACGCACCTTACCGCCTGTAGCTGTCGTTCCAGAGAAGACGTAGCGTGCGGTAGCGCACTCGCCATCCGGCCGCACATTGACGGGACTGCCTGCCAATACTAATCCCGCTGACATGGAGAATGGGATCACCGTCTTGCCGTCCAATCTGAACCCATAGCGGAACCCCTCCGTTGTGGTGGTGAAGGTAAGCGCGCCGCTCTTCAGAAGTACCGGGCTCTGCCCCACGCATAGCGCACACCCAAATGACGCCCCGGCCGCCACCAGATCTCTGAAGGTCACAGGCTCTCCTCGTAGTAGTCTCGTCCTAGCCAACCGATACTTTTACGCATGGACAGGTTTAGCGCTTAACATTTACTCTTTTATGTAATTGTTAGCAATAAGAAAAACTGTTCCGCCACACAGGACACTCACTCCATGCGCTCGCGCACTCTTCCCGTTCGTTCGTTGTCCTGCGACCTTGTAGTCGTCGGCGGGGGACTTTCCGGGGTGTGCTGCGCCATTACCGCAGCGCGTCAGGGAGTGCGCGTCGTGCTAGTACAGGACCGTCCTGTGCTTGGCGGCAATGCTTCGAGCGAGGTGCGACTTTGGGTGCTCGGAGCTACGTCGCACATGGGCAACAACAACCGTTGGGCTCGTGAGGGCGGCGTCATCGACGAACTGCTCGTCGAAAACCTCTACCGCAATCGCGAAGGCAATGCGGTTATCTTCGATTCTGTCTTGCTCGAGTACACGACGCGCGAACCCAACATTACGCTTCTCCTGAATACTGCGGTTGACGATGTGAAACTTTCTTCGGATGGTGCCATTCTCGCTGCCTATGCCTTCTGCAGCCAGAACCAGATGCGCTATCGGCTGACTGCGCCGCTCTTTTGCGATGCTTCGGGCGACGGTATTCTCGGCTTTCTCGCCGGCGCTGCCTTTCGTATTGGCGCGGAGGCACGCGCGGAGTTTGGCGAAGCGCTCGCACCACTCGAGGCCGCGCATGATCTGCTCGGCCACTCACTCTACTTCTACTCGCGTGATACTGGACGTCCCGTCATCTACGTACCGCCCGCCTTCGCGCTCGACGACATCACCAAAATCCCTCGCTTCCGTGAACTCCGCGTTACCGACTCGGGGTGCCGCCTTTGGTGGCTCGAATATGGAGGTGCGCTCGACACAGTTCACGAAACCGAAGAGATCAAGTGGGAGTTGTGGCGTGTTGCGTATGGGGTGTGGAATTACATCAAAAACTCCGGCAAGTTTACGGGGGCGGAGACGCTTACGCTGGAATGGATGGGCATGATCCCCGGGAAGCGTGAGAGCCGCCGGTTCGAAGGCGACTTCATGCTGACCCAGCTAGATGTCGTCGAGCAGCGCACGTTCGCCGACGCTGTCAGCTTCGGCGGATGGGCTATTGATCTGCATCCGGCCGACGGTGTATTTTCCGCCGAGCCTGGTTGTACACAGTGGCACAGCAAGGGCGTCTACCAGATTCCCTATCGCAGCATGTACTCGCGCAATGTGCCCAACCTTTTCCTGACGGGACGGATTATTTCCGCGTCCCACATCGCCTTCGGGTCAACCCGGGTGATGGCCACATGCGCGCACAACGGGCAGGCGGTCGGCATGGCGGCTGCGCTCTGCGTTGAAAGCAAGTCGGCGACCCCTCGCGATCTGACAGAGCCCGCTCGCATGAATCAGTTGCAGCAGCGCCTGCTGCGCGGCGGTCAGCACATTCCCGGCATAGTTGCCAGTGATCCTGTCGACAAGGCAATCTCGGCGACTATAACTGCCTCGAGCACGCTTGTACTCGATCATTTTCCATCTAGCGGCGAGAGTGCAGTGCTCGAGAAGCCGATGGCTTTGCTCCTGCCTCTAAAACCAGGTCTTACTCCCACGGTAACTTTGCAGGCAGTTACGACAGAAGCGACCACGCTCCAAGCCGACCTCTGGATCGCGAGTCGCCCAGGAAACACGACTCCCGATATTCTGCTGTCTTCTCTCGACGTACCAGTAGCCCAGGGCGCGGCGAGCGTCAGCCTCGATTTCGACACGACGGTCGAACATGTTTGCTATGCCTTCTTCACACTGCAGGCGAATCCGCACATCAGCCTTGCGCTCAATCGCGAGTACATTACCGGCATCGTCACGCTCACCCAAAAGATGAATGCCGCCGTCGCCAAGAGCCTGGTCCAGACGCCGCCCGAGGACTCAGGGATCGACAGCTTTGCGTTCTGGCTTCCGGATCGTCGACCCATCGCACGAAACATTGCCTGTTCAATCGCACCGCCCCTCCAGGCATTTCGTCCAGAGAACGTCGTCAACGGATACGCACGACCCTGGGACGCGACCAACGCGTGGTTGCCGGCGCGTGACGACCGGACTCCGTGGCTGATGCTCACGTGGCCGCAACCGCAGACACTCAGCACTATCGAGATTACCTTCGATACCGACTACGATCATCCGATGGAGTCGGTGTTGATGGGTCATCCGGAACGCGTTATGCCTTGCTGTGTAACAGCGTTCGAGCTTCGTGCAGTCGACGGAACGGTGCTCGCACACGTTGAGCAGAATCATCAGACGCGCTACAGCCTCCAACTTGCCGCTCCGGTCGAAACAACTGCGATCACCCTTGCGATCCTTGCGCACGGCCCCGCTCTTCCGGGCATCTTTGAAGTCCGCTGCTACTGAGGCACACCAGTTATGACTGAAGAGCACGAACCCGTTCCTGCATCGCGCAGAGGACAGCGCCAGCTCTTAGCTCTACTTTTCATAGTTGCGCTGATTAACTACTTTGACCGGCAAAGCCTTTCCGTTGTTGCGCCGCGGTTTCAAGCGGAGTTGCACCTCAGCGACCAGGGCTACGGCCACATCGTCTCACTCTTTCTCTTCGCCTCTGCCATCGCTTACGCGATTGCCGGCTTTATCTCGGACGCGATGGGGACACGTCGCTCCATGGCGCTATTTGTTGGCTGGTGGTCGCTGGCGGAAGCTGCCACTGCCTTCGCGACTACGGGGCTTCATCTCGGCATCGCGCGTTTTTGCCTCGGCTTGGGCGAGCCGGGGCTTTGGGTCGCTGCCCCCAAAGCGGTGGGCGAGTATTTTGATAAGGCGCAACGCAGCGTTGCCATCGGTATCTACAGCATGGGCGCGACTGTTGGCGCTGTGGTTGCGCTGCCCGCCATCGCAGCCATTACTACAAAACTTCCCTGGCGCTCGATCTTCCTGATCGATGGAGTCGCCGGTCTGCTTTGGCTTCCATTCTGGTTTTATTGCTTCCGTAAGGATGCGCCGAAGCCTGTCGACAGCGATGCCGCTCGCGCCGAAGCCGGTGTCAGCACTCTGGCTAACGAGTCCGGCCTGCGCACGGTTCTTGCTCGCAGCTCAACGTGGAAGCTCATGGTGGCCCGTGGTCTCACCGACCCAGTCTGGTATTTCTATCTGTTTTGGTTTCCCAAATACCTGCTCAGCGCGCGGCATATGACGTTGCCTCAGGTCGCGCATATCGGCTGGGTTGTTTACCTCGGAGCCGGAATTGGCACGTTGGCCGGCGGCCTTTTTTCAGGGATGCTGATCGGTCGAGGAATGAGCGTCGAACGAGCCTATCGTTACACCATGCTGGGGACCGCCTGCCTGATGCCGCTCAGCCCGCTTTGCGCGTTGGTTTCTAACGGTAATGCCGCCATCGCAATCGCGTCCGTCCTTGCGTTAGCCCACATGGGCTGGCTGGTAACGATTACCGCGACGGTTGTTGAACTTTACCCACCTTCACTCGTCGGCAAAGCCGCGGGTCTAGTCGCGGCGGGCAGTGGCTTCGGCGGCATGCTCTCAAGCGAGATCATCGCCTACTTCGTAACACACGGAGGATACAGGCCGGTCTTCTTCCTGATGGCCATTCTGCATCCCATCGCAATCATTCTGCTTTGGCGCACCTTCACCAGGCGGTACGACGCTCCATCGATGAGCACTACGGCAGCTCGGTCTTGAATAGCTTTTCAACTGCATTCCAGCTATCGCGGTGCTCGCGGTCTAGGTCCACGACACCCCAGTTGCGAATGCCGCTCGAAGGTGTTCCCGGAAAGAGTGATCTATAGTCATTCCAGGTCCAGAGCGATCCACCGATCATCCATGGTCTCGCCTTGATCGCATTGACCGCCGTCGTGATGTCCTCGATGCGGTTGGGATCGTGCAGCCCCGGTTCACCCATCTTGCCAAACTCGGTCACGAAGACTGGCTTATCAGGCCAGAGTTCGTGCACGCGGTCGAAGCCTTTTGCATAGTTACCGTAAACATTAATAGAGACGAAGTCCGAGTACTGACTCGCCTCGTCCTTGCCTGTCCTAACCGCAGGGTCGAGCGTGAAGCGCGAAGCGAAGGTAATCAGCCGAGTAGGGTCAAGCCCCAGCGTGTAAGATCGCATGTCGCGCGTCCAGTCGATGCCACTTTTTGTGAACGACTCGTACTCGTTGCCGACACTCCATGCGATAACAGAGGGATGATTCCAGTCCTGCTCCATCATCTCCCGCATCTCTTTCTCCCACAGCAAGCGAATCTCCGGGTCGGCCATCTGCCATGCGCTCATGTTCCAGTTGCCCGCCTCAGCGATCAACAACATGCCGTGCTTGTCGGCAAAGTCTAGCAGTGCTGGAGCCTGCGGATAGTGCGCGATCCTCATCATGCGCATGTTGGCTGCCAACATGTCTTTCATATCGCGCTGGACGATCTCGTCAGACTCGTGCAGGCCCTCCTTGGGATCCTCGCTGACGCGGTTTGCGCCGAAGAGGCGGACGACAGTGCCATTCAACAGCAGTTCTGTCCCCCTAATGCGCACATCGCGGACGCCGATCTGCGCGGTCAAGTCATCCCCCGGCACGGTGAGCTTTGCGTCATAGAGATAGGGATTTTTGACGCTCCAAAGGTGTGCGTTCTTGAGCGTACCCATCCACTTCATCTCGGCATCCGTACCGGAGTCGACCCGCATCGGCTCAAAGTTGACCGTGATCCCAGCGACGGTACCATGAACATTTACCAATGCTGTGGCTCCCGCATTATGAACACGCACCTGCACCGTGAGCGCTGCGACTCCACGTGCGAAGTCCGGTCGAGCGTCCACCTTCATCCCGTGCAGATAGACCGTTTCAGAGATAAGAAGGCTCACCGGCCGAACGATTCCGCCGTACGGCATCCATCCAACGATGCTGCCTTTGCCCACGGTCCCATCCGGGGGGTATTCCTTCGATCCATGGCTGGTCGCAATTGCCGGTATATTGCCTATCGAAGGCGCATTGCTTACCTCCAGCATGAGGTGGTTCGAACCCGGCTTCAGCAATCCAGTGATGTCGAATTCAAACGGTGTATACCCGCCCTCATGCACTCCCAATTTGCGCCCATTCAGCCAGACCGCTGCCGTCAGATACACGGCGTCAAAATGCAGCCGAATCACCTGCCCCTTGATCAACGCTGGTTCATCAAAATCGCGCTCGTAGATTGCAGTGCCGATGTATTTTTGATACACGTCCATGGTGGGCCAGGAATGCGGAACGCTGATCGGTAGCGGCTGCGGATCCAGGATTGTGCGGAACGTCCATCCCAAGCCATCGAGATCCACTTTAGTTGCTGCAGACGCGTCAATGCAGCATCCCAAAAGTGCTATCAACACGAACCAACGCTGCATCACTGCACCCCGCTCCCCAAATATCGAACGGCCTCGCACCTTGAACGAAATCCAGTGGACTTAGAAAATGAGCCTCCCTGCGAGTTGGATGGAGCGTCCGTCTGCCGCCGTCGTGATTACACCAAAGGTGCCGCTCGTGTTCGCTCCTCCGCCCGCGCCGTTGCCGCTAACGACTGTATTGGCCGCTGCGCTGAACGTCGTGCCTGGTAATCCATAATTGGGGTGATTGAGTACGTTGAAGGATTCAGCCCGAAGTTGGAATTTGATTCTTTCGGTGATCTCCGTCGTCTTGAAGATAGAGACATCAAAGTTTGTAGTTCCTGGGTCGCGGACGTGAGGCAGGGTACGCGGAACGTTGCCAAAGGTAAAGTCGGATGGATTCTGGAAGGCCGCCGTGTTGAACCAGTGGGTGCGATTCTGGTCGGAACGCGAGACCGAGGCGCCAGGCACAAAGTTTGGGCGGGTTGCGGTGTAAGAGTTAGCCCCTGTGATGGCAAGCGGAAACCCGGTTTGAAAGACCCCAATTCCATTCAGCTGGAAGCCGCCGATCACGCGATCAAGTGCCGCATTGTGCGTCGAGAAGCGCTGGTTACGACCGAATGGGAGGTTGTAGAGAAGACTTACCGTTGCGCGCTGCGAGACGTCAGTCGGATCGAGCGAATACTCTGCGTGGCGGTTGTAAACGTTCTGGTAGCCGTTCGCGCCCGCGATGCCATTGAGATATGCAAGCGGCGAGCCGGTGCTGTCAGTCAACAACTTGCCCGCGGTGTAACCGAAAAGCACGGTGAGGCCACTGCGAGCCTGGCGTTGCGCGGAGAGTTCGAGATAGTGTGCAATCAGGTTGCCATCGTGCGGACTGTACACATTCACTGCGCCATAGTAAGGGAACGGCAACAGAGACTGCTGCTTAGTGATCGTCGCAGAACCGAGCGAACCGGGAACTTGCCCCGCGTTCGGATTAACCACGTTGGTTTTCGCAAGGGCCGTAGTACCAAGGTAGAAATACTTGGGGTCTAACTGATTAAGGTTGTAGCCACCGGCCGGAAGATGGACGCCGTGGTTGCCGACGTAAGTCGCCTGGAGGACGATATCGTAGGGTATCTGGCGTTCTAAGCTGAGCGTGTATTGCTGTGACATCGGAGCCTTCCAGCGGGTAGTATCCTGAAACCCGACTGACTGGCCTAAGAAACCCAACGGCCCGAGGGCAGTGCCTAATGGCTGGATCGGTTTCGTCGGAAAACCATTTATGAACTGGAATGCTACAAGGCGGGAGTCGCTACCGGCTGGACTGTAGGTGGTCGTCGTGTTGGCAAAGCCGTTGGTCTGGCCGGTATAGATGGAGTTGAACTCAAGCGGATAGTAAATGCCAAATCCACCGCGGAGTACGGTCTTGTCGTCCCTTGTGAGCTTGTACGCGAAGCCGATACGGGGACCGAAATCGGTGTAGCTCTCCGGAACGAAGTTGCGCCCTACGCCCATGCCGACCGTCGCATACTGCGTAATGCCGAGAAAGGCTCCGGATGAGAGGTTTGGGTTGAAATTACTGTAGCCGTTATTTTGTTCATAGGGCTGTTGCTGAAAGTCGTAGCGGAGCCCCAGATTGAGAGTCAATCGGTCGGACGCCTGCCAGTCGTCTTGTACGAAGAACGATGTACTGAAAGAACGATCAGTCTCGCCGGTGTTGGTCACGATGGACGCGGCACTGACGGCACCAGTGAGAAATGTTGCGTAGGTGTTGCCTGAGTTTGCATAGCCAGCGGGCGCCGCGGCACCGGAAGGATCAGAGGTGAGCCCTGCAGCAAAACTAAATGTGCCTGAGGGGGCATTTCGCTGCAGGTTCGCGCCGACGTTGAAGCGCCAGTCCACTCCTAAGGTAAGCGCGTGGCGCCCTATCAGTTTTGTCACTGTATCCGTCACCTGCGGCAACGTGTAGGCGCGGAATCCGATGGTCTGATTCGATGCCGGCAAACCGTTGCCAACGGTCGGAATAGCGAAGCTCGGAACATTTGCTGGTAGGCCAAGCTTTTGTGGCCACCCCTGATCGGTGCTGGCCGCCTGGAAGGGAAACTCCTGACGCTCGATGGAAAGGCGGAGATCGTTGATCAGGGACGACGAGAAGACATGCGTATCCCCTACGAGCAACTCCTTCGCGGTAAAGGTGTCGAAGCGATTGGCTACGACTGGATTCGGATAGTAGGTTCCGCCTCCGATACCGCCGTTGGTGAAGTTGCTGTAGTAAGCAAAGCGGGCGAAGGTGGTATCTTTCGAGGTTACGTGATAGTCGACACGTCCAAGACTGTTGTACATGTTGCTGACACCACGATTATTGAAGAGGAAGTTATTGGTGTTGGTGAAGGCGTTGCTCGGGGTGGTATTTGGCAGGGGATAAAACGCGCTCTGGTATGCGAGAGAGACAGGATCGAAGTTGGTGATCTGATTGTTGAGGTATGGAGTTCTGGTCGCTATACCGCCCGTGATTGTTGTGCTGTAAGGATTGTAGAGCTGGATCCTGTTGCCATTTGCGTCCTTGAGAAGTGAGAAGTTGCCAGCGCGATAAGCGGCCGTGGGCACGCTGAGAAATTGCGGGGTGGCCTGGATAAAGCGATACATCTCAAAATTGCTGAAGAAGAATGCGCGATCGTGAAAGATAGGTCCGCCAACCGCACCTCCTAACTGGTTGTAACGGAGAATCGGCTTCGTGACTACGCCTGCGGTTGCGAACACATTGCGAGCGTTGAAGATGTCGTTGCGAACGAACTCATAGATCGAACCGTGCAATTGATTAGTGCCGGAACGGCTAACCAGATTGACGACCCCCCCGAGCGTGAAGCCATACTGTGCGGAGAATACGCCGCTTTGAACCTTGAACTCTTGAATCGCGTCGACAGTAGGATTTACAGCAATTTCGCCGGTCGTCGTGGAGAGGTTGCTCTGTCCGTCAAGAATGTAGGAGTTCGATCCAGTGGGTGATCCATTGATAGAAATTGCTGAAAGGTTTGTGCCACGGTTCGCGAAGCCGGATTGAGAGACAGTGGTGTTCAAACGCACGCCAGGAGTGAGAGTAGTCAAAGCAATTGTATTGCGGCCATTGAGTGGAAGTTCTTCAATGGACTTTTCGCCGATGACTGCTCCGAGTGTGCCGCTGGTCGTATCCAGAACTGCGGCTTGGCTGGACTCGACCGTGACCTGCGTGCTGACGGTGCCGACCTTGAGGTCAGCGTCGGCTTCGACGCGTGCTCCGACGTTAACCGTGACTCCGGTAGTCACCAGGGTTTCGAAGCCGTTGCGCGAGACCGTGACCTTATAGTTCGTGCCAGGAGAAAGCGGCGGCGAGTTGTAAAAACCCGATCCATTCGTGGTGAGATGAATGACGTCCTGTCGGTCCAGATTCTCGATATCCACGTTTGCGCCCGGGACCGTCGCTCCAGTGGAGTCCTTCACCATGCCGATAATATTCCCGGTGCCTTGTTGCGCCTGTACCGTAGGCATGATCAGCAAAAGGAAGAGAGCGAGAGAGGCCGCACTTGTACGGTGAAGGATGATTGCAACTTGCTGCCTGGAGAAGTTCATCATTGTTGGGCTCCTAATTTTTGTAGAAATATCTGCCGCGCATGGCGGGTTCAGCGGACTATCCAGAACTCGAAGGATTGTGGCGGGACTGTAATGGCGACTTCTTCGCCGGACTTGCGGCCAAGTGGTATATCGAGTCGTTGGACTGTGTAGCGATGTCCGGTAAGACGGGCAGCCTGCGCGCCAGATAGATGAAAGGTATAGGCGTCTTTTCCTCGGTTGGAGAGCGCAATGCCGAGTTTGCCCTGTTGGCTGCGCCACACCAGGATGCGCTGGTCGTATTGCACCTTGCTCTCTTCAACTGTCAGGCGCGTTGAGTCCCACGGCATGTACCTCAGGAAACCTGCTACAGCATTCCAGTTCTGCGGGTTAAACTCCCAACGTCCGGCCTGCAAGTTCGGCCTCAAATTTTCTTTAAGATCTCCGATAGGTCTCCAATAGCCCAGCGAGTATCCGGCCGCCTCCAGGTTCGTCACAGGTTTCAAGGCATGTAGCCAGAACCATGTGGGGGAATTTTCGAAGACCATCCAATTCATTAACGCTTGCCCTGTATTCATGAAGGGTGAGTCAATCTTTTTGATGTCCCAAGGTTGATACTCAAACTCGTTTTGATAGACGGGCTTGCCGTCGGCACCGTCCATATAGTGTGCCCTGAGGTCAATCTGATCGTTGGAATTGTGCCCGATCTGGTGCCATGTCCACGCGTCGATGTTCTTCAAAAGCTCCGGATCTTTGCGGATTTCTGCAGCAAATTTGCCGGCCGGGCCGTCCCAACTAGGCGCATGAATTTGAACATTAGGGAGTAGATCTCGAACTTTAGGAGCAGTTACCCGCAGTACTGCCGCGTAGTCTTCCGGAGAGTACTGGCAGCTTGAGTAGGACTGTGCAGCGTCAAGGGGATTTCGGTTGGCGTCGCTTGGTCTCTTTAGCGTAATAACGGGCTCATTCTGTAGCCCCCACTGAGCTACACGCAGGCCGTGGTTCTGCAGGTATCTAAGGTCATCGATCATGGCATTGCTGAAAGCGCCAAGAAAGTCCGGATCCGTCGCGCGGATCGTCCCGCCAACGTAGGTCGTATCCTTCTTCCAGTAAGGCGCAGGCGACCAGTATTCAACGTCGAAACCTTCAATTCCGGAGACTTTTTGCATCTCGCGCAGATCATCCATCTGTCTGGGATAACGCGCGATGATATGTTTCTTCTCCACGTCAATTCCGCGCAAGTAGAGGCCCATCGCCAGCCGCGAATAGCGGAAGCCGTGCAGCATCTGCTTGTAGAAACGGATTTTCTCGTTTGGGGTGAGATCGTGTGGGACGGCGATCACGGCGTCCGGCATCCCGGCATTGCCGGAACCGATGCTATCACTCTGAATCTCGAAACCTAACCCCTTGATCACCTGCTGCGGCTGATCCAGATGAATCCTGTAATTCCCGCCACTCTGCGAATTGGCGGAGACGCAACCAGCACCGAGAGCGAGCGCGAACGCGAACGCTTTTGCGAACCATGTGTCACCTCGGAGCAATCGCCTCTTTCGTAACATGTCTGCTCGTTCAAAGTTAAGCGGTTAACGTGATAGCGTAGCGTAGTGTCCGCCGTTACCGCTTGTCAAGATTTTTTTAGTACACCCGTATCTCATAGATAGCTGCGGATGGATCGCCAGAGGTCGCCAGTATGAGAATGCGGAGTCTTTCGGCTTCGACAGGAGCTATCAGGGTGTGCTGGCGATGGCGCTGATAGTTCTCGCGCACCTCAAATACAGTTAGCCATAAACCATTCGTTTCTATCTGAATGTCATAGTCGCGAACGCATTGCGGATCGCGATAAAAGGGTGCATAGGCGTGGTACTCGCGCAGCAAATGTCCCGGGAAAGTTAACTCCACCTGAGAAATTATATGTGCCTTGTTCCACGTCAGTTTTAGCCATTGTGGCATTGATTGTTCTGGATCAGAACGCCAGAGGTTGGTCCCTGCGTACGGACGCGTGTGCCCACTGAGAACATTCGAAGACGAGTACGATTCTTGCGGAGGGTCTACTTTGATGGCCAGCGTTACCCCGCTCGAGTAGCGACGCATCTTCGCCGGGCTCATCTCGAACGCGGACACATGGCCGGGCTCGATTGCACCGGCCACGTGCCAAAACACATCTGGATTGGCGAGCAGATCGAAGCGAACATACCCGTGCGCTGGAAGCGCAATGTGGGCGGGCAGTCTCCATTCGATCCATTGATGTTCTCCTGGGGGCACGGTCAGCTCACCAGAAAGTAACTCCATCGACTCTTGAATGCGATAGTCCCACACGTGCTCGACGGCAAGCGTGCGCGTTCCGACCTTTTGCGCGACAGTGGTGCGATTCGACAGACAAAAGCTAACCGACTTTGGCCGTTCGCCGCCCATGGCTACCCACTGTCCGCGTCGTTGCAGCAGTTCCTCACGTAAGGGCACGGCCTGATCGCGCCAGAAGCTAAGCCCGTCGTGCGCTCCTATGCTCTCCGGACCTGCACCCGCGAAGCGCGCTTCGGATGAGGCGGACACCGTTGCCATTCGTGCCTTATCAGCAGTGTCTTCATTGCGAACATTAGGTAGAAAGCATCCTTGGCGCAAAAGGCGCTGCTGCACGATTCGGTAATCTTCGGTACACACCTCGGCGACGGCAACCTGCTGTTCTACGGCCAGAGCTGCGGTCACGCCTGCAGCCTGCCCCATCAAGGCGGTTGTCGCCATGACGCGAACGGTCGCCAGTGCGCAGTGGGTGGCGCTCACGTTACGCCCCGCCATCATCAGGTTGTCGATATCCTTGCTGACCAGCATTCGAAGTGGGATGCCGTAGGGACCAACGTACGATCGCGTCGCGTACTCGCTGGTCTCGGAGTAACCCTCTGCGCTGGCCGGCTCACTGGTTGCGGCCAGCAATCCGCCGGGGGTGTGGATGTCGACGAACCACCCACCGAAGGCTATTTCGTCCTTGTGCACGGTGTTTCGGATGGCGTCCCATTCATTCATCAGGTAGAGGCCCATCACGCGTCTGCTTTCGCGCTTGCCCGGCACCTGCCCAATCCAATCAAGGGCATAATTCTCCGCCAGCTTCATGGTTTTTGGATCTTTATTCTTGATCCAATCCCAGACACCGAGCGTGTGCCGGGTCAATTCGTGCCGAATCGTCTCGGCTTGGTGGATGGTGTCGTATGGAACGCCAATCTCGATCCACCAGTAACCACCGCGAATCTCTTTTGGAAGCCGGCCTTGGTCATAGAAGTAGCGACCATCCGTATGCTCGATCGCCCAGGTCGGCAGCTTGAACGGAGCGGGCCTGCCCATGTCTCTTGTCTTGAAGTGGATGGAGCTGCCCATGATGTCGCCGTTAGCTTCGGAGGGGGCGTGCGGCTCATTAAACTCGGCCTTTGACTCGCTTCCCATGCGCCACTCACAGCCCGCTTCGGCCGCGACCAGGCCGTCACCGGTGCAGTCGATGAAGACCTTTGCCGAGAGGGATAAATCGACCTCCGCGTTTCCAATGCGGCACTCCACCGACTTCAATTCCCGCCCCTCTGCGACGACGCCGAGGACCGCGGTGTTGAGGTGAAGCGTCAACCCTTCTGTGCGCTGAACCAAGTCGTAGATCACCATGTCCCAAACTGAGTTCGTCCATCCGTTCTCGAAGATGGCCTCGTGATTAACCGCGCGTTCCTCAATCAACAGTTCCGACAGAATTCCGGTCTCCCGTCCGTATGCGTGAAAGGCAGCGGCCCCGTGCGCGGTAACCCGAATTTCCGAAGAGCTGTTACCGCCGAGCACCGGCCGATCCTGGACCAACGCTGTCTTGGCACCTCCACGCGCAGCGGCGATGGCGGCACAGACTCCAGCAAGGCCGCCGCCGCATACAACTACGTCGTGTTGCTCAAAAATCTTCTTCATTGCAGTTGACCCTACCCAACGAGGGAAACGGAATCGAGAAGCGTTCAGAATAGTTAAGCGCTTAACATGCGATACTTTATCAGTCCGCAAATTCGCTTGTCAATGAAATTTATAGGGTTAGCTTACTAGGCCGTCTGGCCGGCATGCAGTTTGAACGGCAGTAATACTCGCTGCCGCTTGCCCCCTGGCTTTTCAATTGAGTCGATCAGCATCTCCGCCGCAAGCTCTCCCATCTCAAAAGTCGGAATGTAAAATGCTGTTGGCCGAGGTCGCAATAAGCTCATCAGGCCGGAATTGCCGCGTCCCAACACAGCGACATCATCGGGAATCTTCATGTCGCGCGCTTCGACGTAATCGTAGAGATGCATCAGAAGTTGATCGTCGGCACAGAAGACTGCCGTGGGCTTCATGCGCTTGTTGCTGAACCAGTGATCAAGAATTTGAAAGGCAGTCTTCTCGTCGTACTGTGTGCACCCGATGAGCTCGTCCGTCAATTTGAGCCCATGCGCCGCCATGCCGCGGCGCAACCCCTGGAGCAGGTGAATGTGCGTGGGAAGGTTCTCCGAGCTGCTGAGAAAGGCGATGCGGTGGTGATTCCGCTCGACCAGATAGTCTACTGCGGCGGCACCGATCGCAGGGTCATCGACACCGACGTAGTTGACCGGTGCCCGACCGTAGTAGGAGTTGATCATGGTGAACTTGATCTGCGCGGCATCGAGTTCAGAGACCGTCTCCGCAACATCGCGAGTCGAGCACGACCTGGTGTTGATGAAGATCAGGCCGTCCGTGAATTTGCTCTCGAGAATCTGGTCGCGGGTCGATCGCCCAGGCCGACCCGAGGGAGAGTAGACCAGCAGGTTGTAGCCGCGACGCATCAGGGTCGCCTGGATTCCACTCAGCGCCTGCGCGATGAAGTGATTGAAGAAGATGGGATCGCGCAGCGGCACCATCAGGCCGAGCAGCCGAGTCCGCCGCTCGGCCAATGCCTTGGCCAGTTCGTTCGGCGCATAGCCCATCTCGGTCGCAATCTTGCGAATTTGTTCTCGTTTGGCTGCACTCACACGCTTCGTATCACGATCGTTAAGCGCAATCGAGACCGCCGCAATCGATACACCCGCGCGTTGAGCAATGTCAGCCAGCCTTGGTGCCAACATATCCTTGACGAACCTCCAGTGACATCTTCTCACTATGACGCCTTGGTTTGTCGACTGCTGGGTGCGACCGTAAGAGCTACGCGCCTTCATATCCACAGAATTAGTCAGATTACCCGACCGTTACTGATGGGGTGGAGTGTGCTCCATCCAGAATTCAAACGACTGCGGAGGAATTGTGATGCGTATATCTTCGCCGGACTTCTTCCCGATGGCGACGTCGAGGTTTTCGACCGTATAGCGATGCCCCTTCACGGATAAACGATGGTCTGCTCTAACGTGGAAAGTGTAAGGATTCGGGCCACGGTTTGAGATAGCAATTCCGATCCGCCCTTGCCTACTCTTCCAGACCAGAATGCGTTGATCGTGCTCAACTGTACCCTCTTCCACGGTGAGCCGCGTTGCGTCCCACGGCATGTATTTTAAGAAGCCGGCGAGAGCGTTCCAGTTTTCAGGATTGAACTCCCAATGGCCAGGCTTTAGATTCGGCCGGAGATTCTGCTTCAATTTACCTTCCGGTCGCCAAAAACCCAGCGCGTAGCCCGACGCTTCGAGGTTGGTCACTGGCTTCAAAGCATGAAGCCAATACCAAGTAGGTGAATTCTCAAACACGAGCCAGTTCATCAATGATTGGCCCGTGTTCATGAAAGGTGAAGCAATCTTTTTCAAATCGGCAGGTTGATATTCGAATTCATTGGAGTAGACCGGCTTGCCGTCTGCGCCTTTCATATACTTTGCCTGGAGATCGATCTGGTCGTTCGAGTTGGAACCGACCTGATGCCACGTCCAGGCGTCAATCTGCCTCAACAATTCGGGATCTTTGCGAATCTCTTCTGCGTAGTTCCCGGACGGTCCATCCCAGCTATTTGCGTGGATTTGTAGTGACGGCATCAAAGCCCGCAATTTTGGAACGATATAGTGCAGCGTCATCGCGTAGTCTTCAGGGCTGTAGAACATGATCGCGTAGGGCATCTTCGGCCGGACGCCGGCCACTGCCTTTTCGCCATTAAGCGGTGTCTCTCCGAACACCGGTTCATTCTGCAAGCCCCATTGCACCACATGAAGTCCACTGCGATTGAGGTAGCCCGCATCCTTAACCAGCGCGTCAGAAAATGCGTTAAAGAACGCGGGATCGTGGCCGGCAACCGTTCCGCCGTAGTAACTCTTGCTGTCCTTCCAAAAGGGTGGCGGCGACCAATACTCGACATCAAATCCTTCGATTCCAGAGGCATCCTGCATCTCTCGGAGATCGGCTAACTGGCCGGGATAGCGCTCCACTATCTGTTTTTGTTCGGCGTCCAGTCCGCGCAGATAAAGTCCCAGCGCAAGCCGTGAATATCGAAATCCGTGGAGCATTTCTTTATAGAGGCGTATTCGCTCCGAAGGCGCAATGTCATGGGGAACGGCCACCACTTCCTCGGGCATGCCAAGGTTCAGTGAGCCGATGCTGTCGTTCTGAATCTCAAATCCCAAACCCTTGATGACCTGTTGGGGCTGATCCATGCGGATCTTGTACTCGCCGCTATCGTGCGTTTGAGCCCGCAGACCCGGTGCAAATAAGATGAAGACGGCTACGGGCAGACTAAGGCCTCTTTTGCGAACTAAACTCATTTGTCATTTCTCCAATGGTATTGCTGCTGCTCAGCATTTGCAGTCCTCGTAAGCAACAGGTAAAGGGCACTCGAGATGAAAAATCTCACAAGCGAGGCGTGATCGTAGAACGGTCGCAACGCGGGAACGGCGAGTCCAATGAGGGCAACAAATGCGCCAGCAACAAATGCTACAACTGCCCGCAAGTTGAAGCCGGACGTGTACTCATAGGCGCCATGGCGGGGGTAAAGAGACTGCAGATCGAGTCGTGTCTTGCGCAAAAGGAAGTAATCCGTCATCAAGATTCCCGCAACGAGTCCGAGCAGCCCCGAGTAGATTACGAGCCATCCGATGTAGTTGGTGTGGCTTGCCATGAGCCTCCAAGGCTACATCATCAGACCCAGTATGCCGGTAATAAGACCTCCGGTGCGGAAGCTGATGAAGCGCGGCGCGAGATTTGAGAGGTCATTCAAAGGGCCGATGATGTTTACACCAATATTTACGTTGAGGGTCGCGATCAGAATGCTGACCAGCGCGACGAAGGCCACTACGGGCGGGTGGAAGCGGCCGAGCAACATCACCGGATTCCAGATCGGTTCGCCGAACACAACAAACGAGGCCGCTGTGCAGGCAATGCCGATGAAGCTATAAAGCGTCATCGCGACGGGCAAGCCGAAGCCCTGAACGATGATCTGAAACTTTTACGTGCGGCGAAGCGCGTAAAGTCCGGAATGTCGAGTGACAGCGTCGCCCAGTTGCCCACCATGTCAGTGAGCGCAAGAAAGAAAAAGTGTAGGTACACGGACCTCGATGAGAAGCGGCTGGGTGCATTGACCAACGGCCCGAAGCCACCGGCTTTGTGGGTCATAAAGCCAAGCAGGATGAGCGGCAGCACTAGCAGGAAGGTGCACCACATCCCTGCAGGAAGAGGATGGATTCCAACTCCCGCCAAATAGCAATCGTGTTTAGCAGGCAAAACCTAGGAACGACATCCACAGGCTTGATGGGTTCGCAAGCGTCGTTGACCAAATTACATTCACAATGGCGGCGATTGACTGACCGCCGATCCAGCTCTGAATGCCGAACCATCCGCAGGTGACGATGGCACGCAGCATCGCAGGAATATTTACGCCACGTGTGCCGAAGCTGGCGCGGGCGAAGACATGGAATGGGGTGCCGTACTTCGCGCCAGCGTGCGCGTTCAAGACCATCGGCACGAGCACTATAAGATTGCCCAGCAAGATAGTGAAGACTGCCTGCAACCAGTTCATGCCCCCGATAATCAGCGAGCAGGCGAGCATGAAAGTCGTCACTTTCATGGACATAGAGAATTACGATGCGATGGAGTTATATGTCGTCCATGTGCCGCTGGCAGGCTGGGTCGGCGCTAGGTCCTCGTTATAGAGGACTGCATCCGGAGCCAGTATGTTGCTCGGAGTCTGCTGTGGATCGGCTATGACTTGCCTCTTCCGATCTGCTTTTATCGTGTACATAAGAACTAGCACAAAGTTAAGCGGTTAATCTATGATAATTTTCACAACTCCGGAGGGTCGATTGAATAGGAAGACTTGCTGGTCCCGTATCTCTGCGGCCGTCGCGCTGACCGCCTTCTCGCTGATTACCCATATTGCACCTGCACAGATGCCCCTGCCTGCTCACGAGATTGCAGGGGTTGGCATGTTCAAAGTCGACGGCGGATTTGAAGTTGTTTTCACTGGATACATTGAGCCCCGTCTCGAACGGGCGCGGTTACGATTTTGCAATACCCTGCGGAACGAAACTGGCATTCGGCGGTGGCCGCCATCAGATGGTTTGCCGCAGTTTGAAATTCATACCAATGGACCGAGCGCACCTGTACAGCAACTTGGCGAGGACGAATCTTATCGACTCTCCGTCACGCCAGCCAAGGTAAAGCTGAGCGCACCAAATCCGCTGGGCGTGCTGCGCGGCCTGCAAACGTTTCTGCAACTCGTGAAGACGACGCCGCAAGGCTTCGCCGTCGCATCGGTGACAATTGACGACCGGCCACGCTTTCCTTGGAGGGGCCTCATGATCGACAGCGGTCGCCACTTCATTCCAATCGAAGTGATGCGGCAAAACCTGGACGCGATGGAAGCAGTGAAGTTCAACCTGCTGCACTGGCATGTCTCTGAAGATCAGGGCTTCAGAATCGAAAGCAAGATTTTTTCAAAGCTGCAGGGAGATGGGTCAGACGGGCAGTTCTACACCCAAGACGAGGTACGGAGCATCATAGAGTACGCCCGCGACCGTGGCATCCGGGTGATGCCTGAGTTCGAAATGCCTAGCCATGCTAATTCGTTCTATCCCGGTTATCCGGAGCTTGCGGACGGAAAGGATCCTTACCACCTTAAGCGCAAGTTTGGAGAGAAGTGGGGCCGGGAACGCAAACCCTCCGAGGACTCATCGATGGACCCAACACGGGAGAGCACCTACGACTTCCTCGATCGCCTCTTCGGTGAGATGGGAGCGTTGTTTCCTGACGCCTTCTTCCATGTCGGTGGAGACGCGGAGGACGCTGTCACGGAATGGGCGACAAATCCGCACATCCAGCAATACATGCGTGATCACGGATACAAAGACAGCACGGCGTTGCAGGTCTACTTCACGGGTCGCGTACGACAGCTTGTCGCCAAACATCACAAAACGATGGTTGGATGGGACGAGGTCCTACAGCCGGACACGCCGAAAGATGTTGTGATCCAGTCCTGGCGTGGGCTCGATTCACTCGCTGATGCGGTAGGTCGTGGGAATCGCGGGATCCTGTCGTGGGGCTACTATTTGGACCTGAACGAACCCGCATCTCGGCATTACATCGTAGATCCGCTACAAGGAGCGATCGGCAAGCTGTCGCCGGAACAGCAAGCGGGTGTTCTGGGTGGCGAGACGGCGATGTGGACCGAATACGTCACCCCGGAGACTATCGAGGGACGGATCTGGCCACGTGCAGCCGCGGTCGCCGAACGTTTGTGGTCGCCTGCAGCAGTGGCCGATGCCAGCGACCTCGACTCGATGTACCAGCGGCTTACGATCCTATCCGAGCACCTTGCCTACGTGGGTCTACCGTACCAGGCCACGCGGGAGAAGATGTACCAGCGCATGGTCGGGGATGCGGACTCAAACGCGCTTAAGGTGCTCGCCAGCGTCGTTGAGCCACCAAAGGGTTTTCCTCGCGAGGGCCAGCGAGAGTACGACGTGTATACACCTCTAAATCATCTTTCGGATGCGATTCCTGCCGAGGCGGACCAGGCACGGGCTTTCCGCAATGTTGCAGCGCGGATTGCAGAGGG
>JANYLK010000106.1 GCA_025357875.1 Granulicella sp. | reverse complement strand
CCCACCGAAGCACTGAACTGCGGTCAGGCTCGGTTTCCCGTAGGTCAGAGTGCCTGTCTTGTCGACAATGAGTACATGGCAGGTCTCCATCTTTTCGAGAATCGAGGGATCTTTGATAATGATCCCGAACCGCGCTCCCACGGAGATTGCCCCGATGATCGCCACTGGAATTGAGATCAGCAGTGGACAGGGAGTCGCAATTACAAGAACTGCCAGAAAGCGTTCCGACTGTCCGCTGAAGAACCAACTCGCCAGGGCTATTGCAATCGCAATCGGCGTGTACCACGACCCCAGGCGATCGCCAAGTCTTTGTATTTGTGGGCGATTCTCCTCCGACGCGTGGAGCACCTCCACGATCTTCGCGTAGCGCGAGTCGCTTGCGATCTTCGTCGCTCGGATAGTTTCGGCGCATGGAATGTGATTCCCCGCACAGCAGCCGCGGCGTCGCAGGGCTATACTCAGGCGGCGTGAATGACTCAACACCAACTTCGGCTAGTGGCGAACCCAGTAATCAGGCAATCAAGATATTGCTTCTAGGCGTTGGGATTATCCTGGCGCTGATCCTGGCTTGGCTCGGACGAGTCATCCTCATGTTGTTGTTTGCAGCAATCGTGGTTGCGATCCTTCTAACCGCCATAGTCGATTGGCTGACCAAAAAACTGAGACTTAGCAGGAGGCTCGCATTTGCCTTGATCCTGTTTGTAGCAACTATCATTATTGTTCTCACCGCTTGGCTCAGCGGTCCCCACATCATTGAGCAATTCGCCGATCTGCAAAATGATCTGCCACAAGCAGCGCATCAGTTGATTGAGAGGGTAGATAGATACGCCTGGGGACATTGGTTGCTGAACCAGTGGTCTGGATACTCTCAACTTTCAAGCAGCGTCAACTACGCCCTTACTCGAATCGGAGGGATTGTAGTCAGCACTGCGACCGTAATTGCGGGACTCGTGCTGGTCCTTTTCCTCGGTATTTATCTTGCGGTGGAGCCGGAGGTCTATTTCTCCGGGATTCGACGCGCCACTCCAAAACGCTATCGATTTACGCTCGATGCTTGCGCAACGAACGCTGTACGCGTTCTTCGCTGGTGGATTCTGTCACAAATGTTGTCTATGACCGCAGTCGGCACCATCGTCTCGCTTGGACTATGGGCACTTGGCGTGCCGCTAGCCGGGACTCTGGGCATCATCGCGGCGCTTCTCACGTTTATCCCTAACGTTGGACCCATACTTTCCGTTATTCCGGCCGCATTGCTTGCCCTCGCAATCAGCCCCACAAAGGGCTTACTCACCGTAGCTCTCTTCCTGATCGTGCATTTTCTTGAAGGCAACATCATCACGCCTCTCCTCGAACGTCGAATCGTCCGCTTGCCCCCGGCGCTCACCATGACAGCGCAGCTTCTGCTTGCTGTAGTTGCGGGGCCTCTCGGCGTGGCTATTGCAGCGCCACTGACAGCCGCAGCTCTTGGAATATTTCACGTTCTGCTGCCTCCAGAGACGGCTCCCGCTTCCGACGCGTGGGGGGCGTCTTCTCGTCGTTGATGGCAATCAGTGATGGATGATTCATAGCCGTAAATAGTGCTCGATATTTTTAAGGCGACACTGAAGTGGACTCAGAAACGTATCGCCCCGTCTCCCAGGTCACAGATCGACTGGCGTGTTTGCAATATCCTCGTCAATCCTGAATGTCTCCTTGCGACTATTGCTCGGCCGCGTCGGTTCACATTTCATGTTTAGACCTGTCGATTGGGCTCGTCATGTCGCTTGATCAAGCAGCACGGCATTTTGATCGTGGACGCATCTGCCTCCCAATGAACCGAAAAGGTGCAGCGGTTTGCCGTCCATCGCTACGACGGGGATTGCTCACCAAGTATTTTTGAGGAAAAATTAAATTTGAGACGAAGCGTGGAGGAACACATCCCTCTTCTAGGGTGCGTAAGCCGTTTTCATGTGTAGTGATGCAGCGCCGTAAAAGGGTCCGTGACGAACACGAAGGTCAATTTACGGATAGATTGCTCGCAAAAGAGCCAATCTCCAAGTCGAGGCGTTGAGATAGTCGAGCGGGTGTACAATTTGGCGGAATCACGCATGGACTTCTAACTGTTTGGTAGACTTCGCAGTCGCCCTGCCGCTGGCAATGAAAAGGGCAAGCATGGATAAACAATTTATTGAAAATGTGACTTACGATGAGCTTGTCCCGGGCCGGCAGGCCAGCCTAAAGCGAACGCTTACGCAAAAGGATATCGAGCTTTTTGCGGCGATGTCGGGGGACGTCAATCCGGCGCATATGGATCCCGATTATGCCCAGACTGATATTTTTCACAGCATCGTCGGCCACGGCATGTGGACCGGGTCCCTGATTTCCGCCCTGCTGGGTACGGTCCTGCCGGGGCCCGGCACGATTTATCTGGAACAGGATATTAAGTTCAAAAAGCCCGTACGAATTGGCGATACTGTCATGGTCACGCTTGTCCTACGCGACAAACGCGTCGATAAGCCGATTGTGACTTTCGATTGCAAAGGCGTGAACCAGCGCGGCGAGATCGTTGCAGAGGGTCTTGCCACGGTTCTCGCACCGACGGAAAAACTTCGCCTACTCCGTGCTGCACTGCCGCAAGTGGAAATCCAGACCCATCATCGCTTTGATGCAATTATCGAATCTTGCAAGGCGATGAGACCCCTGCGCACCGCTATCGTGCATCCGGTGCAGGCAAATGTGTTAAGAGCAGCGATGGATGCCGTACAAGAGGGATTGATCGTCCCCATCCTTGTCGGCCCTGTAGCGAAGATCAATGCCGCAGCGAAAGAAGCGGGGATCGATCTTTCGCCATGGGAAATTATCGACACCGAACATAGCCACGCGGCGGCGGCCAAGGCGGTCGAACTTGCTGTAGTAGGACAAGTCGCAGCCCTTATGAAAGGGTCGATGCACACGGACGAATTGCTTCGAGCGGTCGTGTCTTCGACATCGGGCCTGCGCACGGAACATCGCGTCAGCCACGCCTATGTGATGGATGTCCCGTCGTATCACAAGCTGCTGATCCTCACCGACGCCGCCGTCAACATCGCGCCCGATGCGACTACCAAAGCCGACATCTGCCGAAACGCGATCGGCCTGTGGCGCACTTTGTTCGGCGAGAGTCAGAAGCCGAAGGTCGCCATCCTCGCTGCCGTAGAAACCGTCAATCAAGAAATGCCTGCAACAGTCGATGCCGCGCAATTATGCAAAATGTCCGACCGCGGACAAATTACGGACGGTATTCTCGACGGACCGCTGGGATTGGATAGCGCGATCAGCAAGCAAGCCGCGGAAGACAAAGGCATACTATCTCCCATCGCAGGCGACGCTGACATTCTTCTCGTGCCCGAAATCGAATCCGGCAATATGCTGGCGAAGCAATTGACCTTCCTTAGCCATGCCGATGCCGCGGGAATCGTTCTCGGTGCACGCGTGCCGATCATACTCACGAGCCGTGCGGATTCCTTGCATACGCGGCTTCTGTCGTGCTCGCTTGCCGTCAAGATCGCCGCGGCACGGGAGGCGGGGAAGATCAAATGACCAGTAAAAAAGGGCTTATCGTCGGCGTCGCAAATGAGTTTTCGATAGCCTGGGGCTGCGCGAAGATCTTACATGCGACGGGTGCCGAACTTGCGATCACATACCAGAACGATAAGGCGAGGACCTACGTGCAGCCTTTGGCGGAATCCGTTTCATCGCCAATCTTTATGCCGCTCGATGTCACGAAGCCGGACCAGCTGGACGATCTATTGCGCGCCGTCACAGCGCAATGGGGGCGACTGGATTTTGTCTTACACGCCATCGCTTTCGCGCCTAAAGCCGATTTGCAAGGCCGCGTGACCGATTGCTCGCGGGAAGGATTTGCGATGGCGATGGATATCTCCTGTCATTCCTTGATCCGGCTGGCCAAAGCCGCGGAGCCGCTGATGATCGACGGCGGATCGATCATAACCATGAGTTATTATGGCTCGGAGAAGGTCGTGCCCAACTATAACCTGATGGGCCCGGTGAAGGCGGCACTGGAAGCCTCTGTTCGCTATCTGGCGGTGGAACTGGGCCCGCAAGGGATCCGGGTCAACGCCTTATCGCCCGGCCCGATCAAAACTCGTGCGGCTTCAGGTCTCGCGAATTTCGACCGTCTGATGGAGAAAGCCGCCTGCGAAGCTCCGATGCACCAATTGGTGACGATCGAGGATGTCGGGGAAGCTGCGGCCTTTCTGATCTCTGATAAGGCAAGACATATCACGGGCCAGGTCATCTATGTCGATGGAGGCTATCAAGTCAGGGGCTGATCCCGGCTCACACAAGACCAGGAGAGGGGTACGAACACCACTGCCTGGTGATTTGGCCGAGAACCGTCCAGGACGAATGTAGCGGGCTACTTCCTAAGTCGGCTACAGTGTTTCGACCTTGTCCAGTGTTGGTCAGGCTGCTTGGCGGAAGGTTGGTGGTGAGGAACGTGTTCGACCGTCTATTGGTTGGAACAACCGTCTACAGCGAGGGATGACTATAATCCACAGTGCACGATGAAAGTCCCTCAGATGCACTCGGCAGCGATGATGATGATTAGCGTCTCTTTATCCTTCGCGGTTCTCGCGGTATTTTGTATCTCCACTGTGGTCCTGTTGATTATTGGCGGTCTCTTTGAGCCCTCTCTCAGGTACAGGATTCTTTCGACCGAAACCCTGCAGAATGGTTCTGAATACTTCCTCTGCGTACTTGAGGCCCTTACCGATGCAAAGGCCAACCGGCACTCCAGTTTCGAGGTTCTTACGAATGGCAATAAATTCTACGAGGCTGAACTGGCAGCCATCGGCGCGGCGCAGAACACCGTAAATCTTGAAGCCTACATCTTCGACCGCGGAGAGATCGGCCGGCGTTATGTGGAAGCGCTCTCCGAGCGTGCCCGCGCCGGGGTCCAGATTAGAATTGTCTGCGACGCCTTCGGCAGTCTAGGTGTTAATGACACTTACTTTGCCGACCTCACCTGTGCCGGAGGAGTGGTCGCCTGGTACAACGGTCCGCGCTGGTACCGGATCGCACGCATTAATAACCGCACCCACCGTGAACTGATGATCGTCGACGGCCGAATCGGCTTCATCGGCGGAGCAGGCATTGCCGACCAGTGGTATAAGATCCGCGGCCGCAACCCTCGCTGGAGAGACACCGTCATCAAGGTCAAGGGTGACGCCGTCACTCATCTACAGGCTACCTTTGCCAGCACATGGCTCGAAGCCCACGGCGACGTCCTTGCTTCGCATAACTTCTTCCGTGTAGACGAGCATCCGGCGGAAGATACCGTTGCCATGATCGTCAATAGTACCCCCAGCTATGGTGGTGCCAGCCGCGCACGCATCCTGTTCCAGACGCTCGTCGCCTCAGCGACGAAAACGATCTACATCACCACCCCATACTTCTTGCCGGATAAGAGTCTTGCCGACGAACTTATGGATGCCGTCAGAAATCGCGGCATTCAAGTCAAAATACTTGTACCAGGGAAGAAGAGCGATCTTCTATTAACCCGCAGTGCCAGCCGCCGAGGCTACGGACCCTTATTAGAAGCAGGGGCCAAAGTCTATGAGTATCAGCCTTCCATGATCCACGCCAAGATCCTGCTCATTGATGGTCTGTGGAGCGTTGTCGGTTCAACCAACTTCGACCAACGCTCCTTCGCCATCAACAACGAAGTAAATATGGCTGTGCGTGGAGTCGCATTCACTCAGTGCCTGGAGCAAGATTTTCTTCACGACCTCGCTGACAGTTGCGAACTCTCGTACGACAAGTGGCGCAGGCGGTCCACCATCGAGCGTATTCCTGAATTCTTCGGGTGGATCATCGAGCAGCAACAATGAAGTCTAATGCCAACCACATTCGGGTCGTGACTTACAACGTCCACAAGTGTCGCGGCATGGACCGCAAGACCAGCCCCGAACGCATCGCCCATCTCCTCCAGGCGCTTGACGCCGACGTGATCGGCCTACAAGAGATTCTCGACGTCCGAGACGGCCCGGCTGAGCTCGATCAAGCACGACACCTCGCCGATGCGCTTCCCGGCTACTCATGGTGTGTCGGAGACAACCGGTCTCTGCGTGGTGGTTTGTACGGAAACATGACCCTCAGCCGCTTTCCCATTGAGTTTATCCACAACTACGACCTCACTCACCTCCGCCGCGAGGCCCGTGGATGTCTCCGCACCGACCTCAAACTCGACCTCTCTACCACTATCCACGTCTTCAATCTGCACCTTGGCACCAGTTACATCGAGCGCCGCCACCAAGCCCGACACCTTCTCGACCTGTTCGAAAAAGAAATCTGGACCGCTCCTCGCATTGTCTTTGGGGATTTCAATGAGTGGACCCGCGGCCTGACCACACGTCACATGGCAGATACATTTAAGACATTCGAACCCAAGACCATGCTGAAAAGACGACGTACCTACCCGGGCTTCTTCCCGGTTCTTCATCTGGACCACTTGTACTACGACCCCGCTCTCTACCTTGAGCGAATTCATCTTGTTCGGATTCGTGAAGCCCTCATCGCCTCCGATCACTTGCCATTGGTCGCCGACTTCTCCCTCGTCTCGTCCTCGCTCGAACCGTGATCGTGACCACGGATCATGCTTCAGCTTGGCTGACCCGCAGTGCGTTATGAATACCAGTCTTCGCGCCGAAGAGGGAGTTTGCTGTCCCCATGATTGGGACGACTCAACAGCACCTGATAGACGCCGAAATCTTCGCTTTGAAAAGCCGCGGCCGATCCTGCCATGTACAACAGCCATGTACAGTATGTGGTAACCGATACTTGCTCAAGAGTGCGTCAGCATTTTCTTGAAACGCTTCAATCCATCGTCGCAGAGTAGGGTCATAATACTCGCGTAGGTTTTCCACGTCGCGTTCAAACCCGGCTGATTCTGCAGCCTCCAACGCTTGGGAGATAGTGACCAACTCGCCGTCGGGAAAGACGCATTTGTTCATGAACGAAGGGTTGGATGGGCTTAGCAAAAGAACGTTGCGGAGGAATCGCACGATCGATCTGTCAAAAAGTGATGAGTTGAGAGTTTTGGATAAGTGAGAGCACGCGATTCTGTGATTGAGAAATGTGCCTCCTGGTTTCAACAGCTTATAAACCGTTTAAAAATAGCTCGTCAGGTTGTTCAAGCCCACATGCTCAAACATGCCTACACTAGCGATCTGGTCGAAGGTCAAAGGGTGGCGCAATCCCTTGCGATAATCAAGCATCTCGATTTCACAGTTCGCGTCAGCCGAGCCGCTTCAATGCGTGTAGAAGCCGCTGCCGCCTGCTCGCGACTGAGAGTGATTCCGTGAGCGTAAACATTTTTCTTAAATTCAGCGCAAAGGACTAAGCTTCGCCAGCCACAGCCAATATCAAGAAAGTGATCACCGGGTTGAAGGCGCAACTTCCGGCAGATCAACTCAAACTTATTGCTCTGCGCAACATCGATGCTATTGGCGGCAGACTCAAAATGCGCGCATGAATATGCGAGGATTCACCTAGCCACAGCTGATAGAAGCCTAGATGCTGGTTATAGTGGTGCGAGATGGCAATGCAAGCTCTCGAAGGAATGACATTTTCCTTGTCTCCACCATCGCTCAATTTGCGAAGAGGGTACCTGAAAGGGATTTCATCAGTCGTTGACAGTGGCCTCTTGGGCACTTCAAAGATGCTTCGTTATGGCAAAATATAGAAAGGATGTCTCCCTCTACACCGATGTCTTTCGATAGGAACGGTTCGCCTCATGTGATCTCGCTCGGGTGGACTACCAACGCCTGTAAAGCATGCTCTGAATGAAAGACGAGTGTGCAAGCTGGTCCGCCCTTTGCCGGAGATCGCCAGCGCCAACCATCCCGGAGCCGAATGGGAAAAGAGGGACCTTAATAGCACTGAAAGATGGACTGTAATTTCCTCGTTCTTTGGGACTGAACCGGTTCGGACACTTTGCCTTTTGCCCTTTGACGAATCAAATTGCTATCGTTGCGAGATGGCGTGGGGTGGCTTTCCGGTAAGTAGATCAATCAGAAAAGCTACCACCTTCACGTTTCTCACAAAGAAGACTGAGGCGGAAGCCCTGCTAAAGACTTCTGCCCCAGTCGCCTAGCTACATTCCTAACTTCCTCCTGACTACTCCAGCAACAGAGACGAGTCCGGTACCTAGGAGAAGGAGGGAAGAAGGTTCAGGAACAGGCGGGGCGGGGCAAGACCGCTTGAAGTTCCTGCGCTGCCATCCTGAATAGACACCAGACCTCTGGTGAACTGGGTCGCGTTTGTCTGAATCACAAGAAAATCACTGAAATCGCTAGGTTCAAGGTTCTGACCACCGAGGAAGTTGAAGTCAATCGTATTCCCATTCGATGTGCGAGTAATCATGTTGGGGGCATGGCCACCGAGCGTGGCTGTGTAGCCGACGTCAGTTAAGACTCCGCCGAAGGAGAAGGCTGTAAGGTGTTCAATGTCGCCCGAGGTTCCCACATCAGATAGTCGATAGACAAAGTCTAAGCAGCCGACACAGTGAATATTGAAGGGATCGCTATAAACCGTTTCGACGTAATTAGCGGTAAAGGTTCCAGGCGATATAGTTCCGTTCTGAGAGCCAACAACGGTGCCTCCATAGGCTAATGGCGAGCCAGCAACTGTCGCCCCAGGTAAAATTGCAGATGCATGGATCGCAGCTACAGGCAGAAGAGATAGAGTGCAAACAGCAAACAATCTATTAACTTTCAACATGATAAAACCTCGCTACAGAACACCAGTTTGTAGGGTTTTCTTAGGCAGTCAAAATGCAACATGCATGGTCGCCTGTAAGAATGAACACGGCTTAGAAATATTTAGACCATCTACGCTATCTTGCTATTTCTTGACTACATAGTCGCCTCCTTTATGTAGCTCTCAGTCGCAGCGATCACTTTGTAAAGTTTGTCATCCAAGTCAATGTAGTATCGCTTTAGGAACTGATCGTGACATGGTTTGTTACGAACGCCACGCCAGGAGCTGCGAAGGTGACATGTTCCGCCTCCATACGTTCTCTCCAGGAGTGCACGCGGGCGAGTAGCGTCACTCCGTTGCCGGCGGTCTCCACCGTTATGTTCGTAGGGTCGATTTGCGCATCCCGTTTGAGAGCATCCTCGATCTCGGTCTTGACTCGATTGGCCGTAAGCTTTGGCTGAAGCCCGATATCATTTACAACAGCTTTGACGCCATACACTGACCTGTCAATACGTTCAACCTCTTCCCGCTGGTACTGCCACTCAGTCGTCTCCAATAAAGTGAAGCGACCTTCGGTAACTTTCACCTTGACGGTATCTGGCACCAGAAAATTCCAAGTGAGATGATTGCGTTCCGCCTGCGCGATGTCTTCGTCGGTGCGCGAGTTGTCGATAGGAAGATCAACAGTAACTGCGCTGGCGACCGAAGTGACATTGACTACACGAAGTACGGCACGTTGCGCCGCCTATTTTTCATATAAGCTGCCGACGCGCCCATCCAATTCTATGCTTCCTTTGTTGACCGACACGCGAATATACTCCGCGCGGACGCTGGGGTCCCAACTTAATTCATGTTCAACATCATTTCTTAACATTTCAGATGTTCTTATGATCTATCGCCTGTCTCTTTCTAACTATTTGAGTGTGCGTTCCGGTCGGCTGCCGGGATGTCAATAAGCGCCGATATCCTCACAAATCTATAAACTGCAATGGATCTCATCTGCATTTGTGTTGTGGAGCTTCACAATTGAAAAGGGTACATCAGCGATTCTAGGGGCTACGCGTCGTACTTAGGTCTGATCCAAAAGCCATACTCAGCACCGGACAAGAAGCCTCCGCGATGATGCAATATGCGATGTGAGCAGGTAGATGGGAAGCGTTTGTCGGAGTTAGTGGAACGCCGAGCACGATAAGCCTAGCGTTTGTGTGTCTGGCATATTCAATTACCGTATTCGTGATTTCACTTCCATAAGCGTTAGCGCAGATAGGACGTGGAGTGCCCGGCTTGAACTGTGCCAGTGGATAAGAGAGACACTGGACAAGGAGAGAGCATATGGGACGAGGGAAAAAGTACCAGCCTGAGCAGGTTGTAAATCTGTTGCGGCAGATCGAAGTGGCCGTGGCGAATGGGAA